>JALUFY010000343.1 GCA_027051995.1 Hyphomicrobiales bacterium | reverse complement strand
GGCGGAGCCTGCGCCGGGATGGGCGCGGGCGGCGGCGCTGGCATGGGCGCGCGGGCCATGCCGGAAGCGGGCGGATGGCGGCGGGTTTCGCGCCAGATGGTGATGGCCAGCCCCAGCCCCATCCCCAGCAGCAGCGCCAGGCCGAGGATCAGCTTCTTCTTCGGGAAGGAAGCGAAGGAGGGCGCGATGGCCGGGGAGATGAGCCGGGCGTCGGGAATTTGCAGCTTTTCGGCCTCGTTGGATTCCTTGGATTTCAGCAGGAAATTTTCGAAGACCTTGCGGCGCGCCTGGGCCTCGCGCTCCAGCGCCCGCAGCCGCACGCGCGCCTCGTTGGTCAAGGTGGCCTTGTCGCGCACCCTGTCGAGATTCTTCCTGATGGCCTCCACCTCGGCGATGGCGGCGTCGCGCTCGGCCCTGATGGAGCGCGCAAGCCGGGTCAGCTCGTTGCGGATCAGCTTGCGGATGCGCGCCGCCTGGGCCTTCGCCGCCAGCAGGCGCGGATGGCGCGGCCCCAGCGTCTCGGCCAGCGAGGCGGCCTGGCCGGAAATGCGGGCGTAATCGCCGCGCAGGCGCGAAATGACCGGCGAGTTCAGCGCCTCGAAGGAAGCGTCCGCCGGGTCGCCCGCCTTCAGCATGGCCTTGATGCTTTCATACTTGGCTTTCGCGGCGGCGGCGCGCGAGCGGGCCTTGACCAGCTCCTCGCCCAGACGCGCCAGACGGGCCTCGTTCTCCAGCTGCCCCTTCTTGGTGGCGACGATATTATGGGCGCGCTTGAAATCCTCGACCTTCGCCTCCGCCTCGGCGACCTGGGCGCGCAGGGTATCGAGACGTTTCGTCAAAAGCGTATTGATGCGCCGCGCGGTGGAGGATTTGGCCGCCGACTGATCGGCGATATAGGCCCGCGCAACGGCGTTGGCCAGCCGCGCGGCCTTCTCCGGGCTCTCCGAGGTCACGGAAATCTCCAGCACGAAGGTCTTCTTCGCCCGGCGCACGGACAAACGCTTGCTCAGCATGCGAAGGGCGGCCTCGGCGGCGGGCATGCGCGGGCCCGTCTCCTTGCGCCCCAGCAGGGCCTTGAGGCGGGCGCGCAGGCTTGAGGCCGGACGCGCGCCGTTGAACTCGGGATCGGCGTCCAGATGCTCGCTCTTCACCACCCGGCGCAACACCGATTCCGAGGCGATGATGCGCGCCTGGCTCTCTATCATCATCAGCTCCGAGGACAGCCCCGGAGACAGCAGCCCGCCGCCGACGAGCGCCTTCTGGCGCGGCGTGATCAGCACCTCGGCGGTGGATGTGTAAAGCGGCGTGAGCGAATAGGCGATGAGCAAGGCGATACCGGCCACCGCCAGCACCGTCAGCGCCAAGGTGCGCCAGCCGCGCCGCAGGATGGCCAGCAATCCGGCCAGATCCAGCGCCTGTGCGGGAGCCTCCCCGACTCCGGCCCGGCCCCGGTAATAGCCGCCGTCCCGCCCGGCATCCGGCCCGGCCGGACTGGCGGTGAGAACGCGTGGCGCGTAATGGGTCATGACGCATATCCCTCGATCCGTTCCGCCGCGCCGCCTGTCGCAATATGACCTCGCAACGGCGCGCGCGGCTGTTGCGCGATGGATATTGCAAATAACGTGCCGGAAGAGGGAAAGTGGCTGCTACTCCCGCGCCTTGTCCGCGTCCGGGGCCGATTCTCCGGCGGGGGCTTCGATGAAGGATTTGGCGGTTTCGGCCAGGGTTTCCAGCCGCAGGGAGGCGTCATCGAGGCTGTGCAGGGCCTTCTTGCCCAGCTCGGCGGCGGCGGAGGCGGCCTGATCGCGCTCCGCCCTGAGGCCCTGGAGCTGCTCCCGCAGGGCGCCGATTTGCCGCTCCGCCTCGGTCAGCTTGTCGGCGATGACCAGCGAGGCCATGATGAGCAGGCGCAGATCGCCAAGCTGGCCCGCGGCGGCGCGGATATTGGCCACTTCGCCATCGACCATGCCGGCAAGGGCGCGCAAATGCGCCTCCTGCCCGTCATCGCACTGCATGGTGTAGTTGCGGCCGTTGATCTGCACGATGACCTGTGACATGGCTTTCAGGCCTCCCCGCCCAGCACGGCCCGGATGCGCGCCATGGCCTTGTCCATGCGCAGGATGGCCTGCCGGTTCAGATCGGCCAGCTCCGTGGCGCGGGCGCGCAGGGCCTGCATCTCCTCCTCCATGCGGGCCTGCTGGGCGCGCAGGGAGTCGTTCTCGGCCATCAGGGCGGCGTCATGGGTGCGCGCGCCCGCCAGCCGCGCGAAGGAGGCCTCCACTTGCTCCAGCGCCGCCTCGAAACGGGACAGCGCGGCCTCCATGTTCGGTTCCGTGGTCATGAGAGTATGATCTGTTTGCCCCTTTTTGTCTGGAACAACAATTCCGTATGTTCCATTGTCAATGTAGCACACAAGAAAACAAAGCCATAGTCTTGATCAAAAAGTGTGGATATCCTCCGCC
>JALUFY010000342.1:8156-8836 GCA_027051995.1 Hyphomicrobiales bacterium | reverse complement strand
AGGCGTCAGCAGCCTGCCCGCGCCAACGCCCACCAGCGCCCAGGCCACGGCGGTGGAGAAGGCCACGGCGACGAACATGCCGGCCATGAGCAGCACGTCAGTCTGGTAGGCCCCGTTGCGCCCGGCATAGACGCTCATCATGGCCATGATCATCGTCCAGGCCTTGGGATTGACCCATTGAAAGGCCGCCGCCTGAAGATAGGTGAGCGGCTTTCCGCGTTTTCTTGCCTTGTCCGTGTGCGGAGAAACGCCAGCGGCGGTGGCCACCTTCCAGGCCAGATAGAGCAGATAGGCGCTGCCCACCCATTTCAGTATGTCCTGAAGCACGGGAAACAGCCGGAAGACCTCGCCGAGCCCCAGGCCCACGGCGGCGATCATGGCGGGAAAGCCGGTGGCGATGCCCGCGATATGGGCCGCCGTGCGCCGCAGCCCGAAGGTGGCCCCGGATGCGGCCAGCATCATGTTGTTCGGCCCCGGCGTGCCGGCGGTGGAAAAGGCGAAGGCCAGAAAGGCGAGCAGCCAGTCGGTGTTCATGAGCGAAACTCCAAAAAACGTCAGCCATGCTGACCTTTTTGGCCGCATCCGTCAAGGGGCGGGCGAGTGACCTTCCGTTATTTTCCGGTGAAGCGGGGCTTGCGTTTTTCCGCGAAGGCCCGGCGGCCTTCCGCGTAGTCGGCGCT
>JALUFY010000342.1:0-8146 GCA_027051995.1 Hyphomicrobiales bacterium | reverse complement strand
CGCCTGAAAACCGTCACCGAACGCTGGCCGCAGGCCATCCGCGCCGGCGCGGCCTTCAACTTCGGCGGCACGGGCGATCACTGAAGGCGCGCGGGGCGGTCATGTGTGGAAAACAGCGCGAAAGATAAGCCGGCATGACAGGAATCTTGCCGGGCGAAAGTCAGGGCGATTGCTTGATCAATCTCCGGTGAAGCGGGGCTTGCGTTTTTCCGCGAAGGCCCGGCGGCCTTCCGCGTAGTCGGCGCTGGTGAAGCAGGCGCGGGCCAGGGCCGCCAGATTGTCCCTTTCCGCCTCAAGGCGGCCTTCCGCGATGGCGTTGATGGCCGCCCTAGCATGGGCGATGCTCAATGGCGCGTTGGCGGCGATGCCGCGCGCGAGGGCCAGGGTTTCGGCGTGCAGGGCGTCTTTTTCGCGCACATCATTGACGAGCCCGGCGCGCAGGGCCTTTTCCGCGTCCACGCGGCGGGCGGAGAAGATCATTTCCCTGGCGAATGCCGGGGAGACGGCCTGCAACAGCCTTTGCAGACCGTGAAGGGGATAGGCCAGGCCGAGTTTCGCCGGCGGGATGGCGAAGGTGGCCCCGGACGATGCCAGCCGGATATCGCAGCACAGGGCCAGCGCCAGCCCGCCGCCGATGCAAAAGCCCTCGATCATGGCGATGCTTGGCATGGGCGCATCGGCCACGGCCCGGAAGGCGGCGAGATTGGCGGCTTCGTAGTCCATCACGGCGGGGCCGGAGAAATGGCGGGTGAATTCCGATATGTCCGCCCCGGAGCTGAAATGGCCGCCCGCGCCGCGCAGAACGATGACGCGCAAGCCTTCCTGCTCCCGAAGCGCCCGCATGGCGCGGGGCAGGGCGCGCCACATTTCGAGCGTCAGGGCATTGCGCTTTTCCGGCCTGTCAAACGTCAGCCAGCCAATGGGCCCCTGCCGGGACAGGCGGATATTGGTGTGCGGGGCGGGGAGGGGCGTTTCATCGGTCATGGCGGAGAGAATGGAATGCAAATCCGCTCCCCGGCAAGGGGTTTGTTCATTTTTCCGTGTCATGATGCAGGGGAATGCGTGTTTTGCTGTATAATCAGCGTCACGGCGTTTGCGAGGACGAAACCCATGACACAGATTGCCGGAAAGGCGGAAGTTCACAAGCTCGATCCGGTCTGGCGGCAAATCCGCGAGGAAGCGCGGCAGATTCTGGAGGCTGATCAGTCGCTTGGCGGCTTCATCTATTCCGCCGTGCTCAATCACGAGCGCTTCGGCCAGGCCATCGGCCATCGGCTGGCCATTCTGCTGGCCAATGGCGACATCAACGCCGAACTCATCATTCAGGCCTATGGCGCGGCGCTGAAGGCCGATCCGGAAATCGGCCAGGCGGCGCGGGCCGACATTCTGGCCGTTTACGAGCGCGACCCGGCCTGCGAGCGCTATATCGAGCCGTTTCTTTATTTCAAGGGCTATCAGGCCCTGCAGGCGCACCGGCTGGCCCATGCCCTGTGGAGCATGGGGCGCAGGGATTTCGCCCTGTTCCTGCAAAGCCGTTCCTCTTCGGTCTTTTCGGTGGACATCCATCCGGCGGCGCGCATGGGCAAGGGCATCATGATCGATCATGGCCATTCCATCGTCATCGGCGAAACGGCGGTGGTGGAGGACAATGTCTCCATCCTTCAGGACGTCACCCTTGGCGGCACCGGCAAGGAGGAAGGCGACCGGCATCCGAAAATCCGCGAGGGCGTGCTGCTCGGCGCGGGCTGCAAGGTGCTGGGCAATATCGAGGTGGGCCGCTGCGCCAAGGTGGCTTCCGGCTCCGTGGTGCTCTCCGATGTGCCGCCCCGGCGCACCGTGGCGGGCGTGCCCGCGCGCATCGTCGGCTATACCGGCTGCGAGGAGGAGCCGGCGCGCGTCATGGATCAGAATATCGGCGCGGCGGAAGAAGAAGAATCTTGAGTCGGGCGCGGCGGCGGGGTAAGCCTTGAGCGGAAGCTGATTCACCACAACATGAGGCGCGCCGCCGTGACACCTACGGAAATCACCAAGCTCAACAACTATCTGCGCCGCAAGTTCCAGCTGCCTGCGCTGGAAGTGCGCAGACGCCCGCAGAAGGACGATTCGGCGGAAGTCTATATCGGCGATGAATTCATCGGCGTCCTGTTCAAGGATGACGAGGATCCCAACGACATCTCCTACAATTTCCAGATGGCCATTCTGGATTTCGATCTGGAGGAAGAGGGATAAGCGCTTCCGCGCGGCGCCGCCGGTCAAGCTGGACAAGATGAAAAAACCCGCCTGACGAGGGCGGGTTTTTTGCGCGCATGTTTTTATCCTCTTCAGGCGGGCGCGTCGAGGAAGCGCGCGCCGATCTGGCCGATGCCGCGCCAGGCGATTTCACAGGGGCGCTCGCGGCCGTCCGTCGGGAAATAGATGAGGAACTGGTTGGGCACCATGGCCGGATTGTGCAGCTTCAGGCGGCAGCCGGTGGTGGAGATGTCCCGCAGGCGGCAGGTGATGGTGGACTGCCGGTTGTTGAAGATGATGTAGGCCTGCTTGAGCACGCGGAGCCGCTGGGCGCTGCGGCGCTCCTTTCCGGCGGTGCCCTGTGGCTGTCTGGCTTGCATGTTCGCGTCCTGTCCGTTTTCAGCGCCCCTCTTGATGGATTGCCACACCTTATCAGGGGAAACTTAAGGGCCGGTAAAAAATCCCCGGATCAACCGGGAACAATGTAGTTCAACCGTGCGTGGAAAGACGTATCGAACATGAAATTCAATGCTTCTCTCCACCGCACATATCATTGCATGTAAAAGGTGAATATTCCGATAGGCGGATTGCTCGCATTTTAACTATACCGCCGCCTGCACGCCGCCATCGGGGTTTCTTGTGATCGCGCCGGAGATTTCCATGTCCATGAGCGCGGCGAGAATGACGCTCGCGTTCTGGCCGGTTTCTCTGATGATGTCGTCCACACTGACGGGAGCGGAGCCGAGCAGGGCGAGAACGGTTTCATAAAGCGAATCCGGCACAGCCGCCGGGGGCGGGGCCTCGCCGCCATGTTCGGTCATGCCGGTGCCATCCTTCGCCGTGGTCATGGGCGCGGCTTCCGGCAGGGGGCGTGCGGCCAGCGCCGCCAAGGGTTCCAGAATGTCGCGCGCGCAGGTCACCAGTGTGGCCCCGTCGCGGATCAGGCGGTTGGCCCCGGCTGCGCGCGGATCCATGGGCGAGCCGGGCGCGGCGAAGACCTCGCGGCCCTGTTCGCCGGCCAGCCGCGCGGTGATCAGCGAGCCGGAGCGGAAGGCGGCCTCGGCCACGAAGACGCCCAGCGCCATGCCGGAGACCAGCCGGTTGCGGCGCGGGAAGAAGTCGGCGCGCGGCGCGGTGCCCGGCGTCATCTCGGTGGCCAGCAGGCCCGTTTCGGCGATTTTCTCCATCAATCCGGCATTCTCGCGCGGATAGACGTGATCTATGCCGCCGGCCAGCACGGCGATGGTGCCGCTCTGGAGCGTGGCTTCATGAGCGGCGGTGTCGATGCCGCGCGCCAGCCCGGAGACGACGCCGTATCCCGCCGCGCCAATCTCCGCCGCGATCTGGCGGGTGAACTTCAGCCCGGCCAGAGAGGCGTTGCGCGAGCCGACGATGGCCAGCAGCGGCATCTCGGCCACCTCGGCGCGCCCGCGAATGCACAGCAGCGGCGGCGGGCCGGAGATGTGGCGCAACAGCGGCGGATAGCCATGCTCTCCGCGCGCCACGAAGCGCGCGCCGATTTTCGCGGCGCGTTCGAAATCCGCTTCGGCGCGCTCTCTTGGATAGATGCGCACCGGCCTTGTCCGCCCGGCGCGGCGGGAGATTTCGGGCAGGGCCTCAAGGGCGGCGGCGGCCCCGCCGAAGCGGTTGACAAGCTGATAGAAAAGCACCGGGCCGACGTTTTCCGAGCGCGACAGGCGCAGCCAGTCCAGCCGCTGGGCATCGTCGAGCAGACGGCCGGGCGCGGTCATGATCCGCTTTTCAGATTGATGCGCGGCTCGCGTCCCCTGAACAGCCGGACGATGTTTTCCCGGTGGGTAAGAAAGATGGCCGCGCCGAGCAGCGCCAGATAGGGGATGAGCTCCACGCGCCCCAGCAGCCATGCGGCGGCGGGCGAAAGGGCGGCGGCCGTCAGCGCCGAGAGCGAGGAGATGCGGAAGATGAAGGCGGTGAGCAGCCACACGGCGATGAAGGCCAGCCCCAGCGGCCACCACAGGCCGAAGAGCACGCCGATATAAGTGGCCACGCCCTTGCCGCCCCTGAATTTCAGCCAGAGGGGAAAGACATGCCCGGCGAAGGCCCCCAGCCCGGCGAGCATGGCGGCGGGCAGGCCGGCCAGCGAACCGGCCAGCAGGGTGGGAAGAAGCCCCTTGAGCATGTCCAGCAGCAGGGTGGCGGCGGCCAGCTTCTTCGAGCCGGTGCGCAGCACGTTGGTCGCGCCGATGTTGCCCGAGCCGATCTTGCGCACATCCCCCAGCCCCGCCGCCTTCGGCAGGACGAGGCCGAAGGGGATGGAGCCGGCCAGATAGCCGGTGATCAGCCAGATGATCTCGCTTGCGCCGATGCCCATGCGCATACCCTCCGCCATGCTGCCCGCGTCAGCGCAAGCTTAGGAAAATACCGAGCGGCCCGCAACCACGGTGTGGATGACCCGGCCGGTGAAGACGCGATCCTCGAAGGGGGTGTTCTTCGACAGGGAGCGCAGGGCCTCCGGCTCCACCTTCCAGGAAGCGTCCGGATCGGCGATGGCGAAATCGGCCGGCTGGCCGGGGGCCAGCGAGCCGCCCTCCAGCTCCAGCAGGCGGGCCGGGGCGGCGCTCATGGCCTCGATCAGCCGGGGCAGGGGGATCTCGCCGCCCAGATGCAGGCTGAAGGCGGCGGAAAACAGCGTCTCAAGCCCGATGGCCCCGAAGGCGGCCTCGGCGAAGGGCAGGCGCTTGGTGTCGGCGCTTTGCGGATCGTGGGCGGAGACGATGACGTCGATGGTTCCATCGGCCACGCCGCGCGCCAGGGCTGCGCGGTCTTCCTCGCGGCGCAGCGGCGGCGTCAGCTTGAAGAAGGTGCGCCAGGCCCCGATGTCATTCTCGTTCAGCGTCAGGTGATTGATGGAGACGCCGCAGGTGACGGGCAGCCCGGCGTCCTTCGCCCGGCGGATGATGTCCAGAGATTCGGCGCAGGAGATCTGCGCGGCGTGATAGCGCGCCCCGGTCAGCTCCACCAGGCGGATATCGCGCTCCAGCATGATGATCTCCGCCTGCCGGGGGATGCCGGGCAGGCCGAGACGGGCGGACAACTCGCCTTCGTTCATCACTCCGCCGGCGGCCAGATCGGCGTCCTTGACGTGCTGGACGACGAGCATGTTGAAATCGCGCGCGTAGGCCATGGCGCGGCGCAGCACGCGCGGCGAGGCCACCCCGGCCCGCCCGTCGGTGAGGGCCACCGCGCCGGCCTCGCGCAGCAGGCCGGTTTCGCTCATCTGTTCGCCCTTCAGGCTGCGCGTGATGGCGGCCATGGGGGCGACGCGCACGGCCGCCGTGTCGCGGGCGCGGCGCAGGATGAAATCGACGATGGCCGCCTCGTCGATGACCGGATCGGTGGCGGGCATGACGATCATGGTGGTCACCCCTCCGGCGGCGGCGGCCAGAGAGGCGCTTTTCAGCGTTTCGCGGTATTCGTTGCCCGGCTCGCCGGTGAAGACGCACATGTCGATGAGGCCGGGAAAAAGCAGATGGCCCTTGCAGTCCATAACATCGTCGGCGCGCGCCGAGGCGGCGGTAACCTGCGGCCCCGAGGCGACGATGCGGCCCGATTCGATGAGCACGCCGCCTGGCCCCTCCAGCCCGCGGGACGGGTCCATGAGGCGGGCGTTGACGAAGGCGCGGCGGCGCGGATCGCCGGTGAGCGCGGTGACGGGGCTCATGCCTCTTCTCCTTCTCCCGCCGGTTCCAGATTGCGCGCCAGGGCGTCAAGCACCGCCATGCGCACGGCCACGCCCATCTCCACCTGCTCGCGGATCACCGATTGCGGCCCATCGGCGATGTCGGAGGAAATCTCCACCCCCCGGTTCATGGGCCCCGGATGCATCACCAGAGCGCCGTCTTTGGCCGCCGTCAGCTTTTCCGAATCGAGGCCGTAAAAGCGGTAGTATTCGCGCGTGGATGGGATGAAGGCGCCGTTCATGCGCTCCAGTTGCAGGCGCAGCATCATCACCACGTCGGCCCCGCGCAGCCCATCGGCCATGCTGGTGAAAATCTCCGGCCCGAGGCGCGCGGCGTCCGGCGGCAGCAGGGAGGAGGGCGCGACGAGCCGCACATGGGCGCCCATCTTGAGCAGCAGATTGATGTTGGAGCGGGCCACGCGCGAATGCAGGATGTCGCCGCAGATGGCGATGACGAGGTTCTCCAGCCGTCCCCTGTGGCGGCGGATGGTCAGGGCGTCGAGCAGCGCCTGGGTGGGGTGCTCATGGCGGCCGTCTCCGGCGTTGATGACGGCGCAGGACACCTTCTGGGCCAGCAGCTCCGCCGCGCCGGCGTGATGATGGCGCACCACCAGCAGGTCGGGGTGCATGGCGTTGAGCGTCATGGCCGTATCGAGCAGGGTTTCGCCCTTGGAGACCGAGGATGTCTTGACGCTCATGTTCATGACGTCCGCGCCGAGGCGCTTGCCGGCCAGCTCGAAGGAGCTCTGAGTGCGGGTGGAAGGCTCGAAGAACAGGTTGATGTGGGTGCGCCCGCGCAGCACCGAAAGCTTCTTGTCGGTTCTGCGGTTCAGTTCCACGTAGGAATCGGCCAGATCGAGCAGGGCGGCGATTTCGGAAACGGACAATCCATCCACGCCCAGCAGATCGCGGGCGGAGAGGATGCGCCCCGACGGCGCGGATGTGGAGCCGGTGTTCATCAAAGCCGTTACATAGCCCCCGCCGCCGTCCGGGGCAAGCGCCGCGCGGCGCTTTTCAACCAGACAGGCGCGGCAGGCGTATCCGCCGCGCCTCGTCAGCCAGCAAGGCGCGTGGCCAGCCAGATCCATACCGGCAGGGTGGCGAAGGAGAGGATGACCTGCATGGTGGCCGCCGCGGCGTAATATTCGGCGTCTCCGCCCATGGCGCGGGCCAGAACATAGCCGTTGACCGCCGTCGGCACCGCCGCCGCGATCACCATGACCACGAGGGGCGGGCCGCTCACCCCGAAGAACTGTCCGCAGGCCAGCGCCACGGCGGGCATGCCGAAGAGGCGCAGAATGACCGACAGGCCGATCTCCGGCCCCGCCGTCTTCACCGCCCGCCATTGCAGGCCCGCGCCCAGCGCCAGCAGCGTCATCCCCAACGCGCCGCGCCCGGTAAGCTCCAGCGCCGTCATCACCGGGGCGGGCGGTTGCAGGCCGCTAAGGTTGATGGCCAGTCCTGTCAGAACCGCCAGGATCAGCGGGTTTTTTATCACCGCCATGAGGATCATGCGCGCCGATGGTGTGGTGTGCCCGGCGTAGGCCGCGAGGATGAGAATGTTGACCACGTTCAGATAGGGAATCATCACCGCGAAGGCCAGCGCCAGAATGGCCACGCCGGGCGCGCCATGGAGCTTTTCGATGATGGCCATGGCGATAAAGCCGTTCCAGCGCGTTACCGTCTGATACAGCGAGGTGTATGTGGGCCCGCGCATGTCCAGCCAGGCGCGCAGCGGCTTGCGCGCCAGCCACATGAGCAGGCTCATGACGATGATCATGGCGTAAAGGCCATAAACATATGAGCGCAGCGCTCCGAAGGAGAGCTCCGCTTTCGCCAGCGAGACGATCAGCAGGGCCGGAAAGAGCAGCCAGTAGCACAGAAGCTCTATGCCCCGCCATTGCTCCGCCGGCACGAAGCTGATCTTGCGCAGGCCATAGCCCAGCAGGATGAGCAGAAAGATGGGAAGAAGGGCGGACAGGGCGGCGGGCATGGGCGAAAACCTTGGGAGATGTTCAGGATGCGGGGCAGGGCGCGCGCGTCATGGCGGCGCTCGGGGAATGAGGCGTGCGGCCTCACAGGCGCGGTTTTCGCCGGCTATGCTCCGCGTGCGTCGTCATGCGGGCCATTCATGCACAGCCCGGCGGCGCTGGCAAGGGATCAGTTCATGGCGGACAGTCTGTCCAGAAGGCCTTGCAG
>JALUFY010000341.1 GCA_027051995.1 Hyphomicrobiales bacterium | reverse complement strand
CCCCGGTTCGATTCCGGGCGAGGCCTCCATCTTCCCCCTCATTTCACGCGCCCGCCGCGTCAATCCGCTCTTGGCGCGGGCGCGCCGCCATGCGAAAAGGCCGCACGCACTTTGGCCTTCAAGGTAACAGGCATGACGGACACTTCATTACAGGACGATACGGGCGCGCCGCGCGTCGGCATCGTTTCGCTCGGCTGCCCCAAGGCGCTGGTGGATTCAGAGCGAATCATCACCCGGCTGCGGGCGGAAGGCTATGCCTTGTCCCCCGATTACGGCGGGGCGGACATGGTGATCGTCAACACCTGCGGCTTTCTCGATTCGGCGAAGGCCGAATCGCTGGCCGCCATCGGCGAGGCCCTGCGCGAGAATGGCAAGGTGATCGTCACCGGCTGCATGGGCGCGGACGATCGGGAAATCCTGGCGCGCTATCCCAATGTTCTCGCCGTCACCGGCCCGCAGGCCTACGGGGATGTCATGGCCGCCGTGCACGCGGCGGCGCCCGCCCCGCATGACTACAAGCGCGATCTCGTGCCGCCCGCCGGGCTGAAGCTGACGCCGCGCCATTACGCCTGGCTGAAGATCTCCGAGGGCTGCTCCAATTCCTGCACATTCTGCATCATCCCGCGCCTGCGCGGCCCGCTCGTCTCGCGCCCGGCCGGGGATGTGCTGCGCGAGGCGGAGCGGCTGGCCGCCGCCGGGGTGAAGGAGCTGCTCGTCATCTCGCAGGACACATCCGCCTATGGCCGGGACATCCGCCATGCGGCAAGCGAATGGCGTGGGCAGAAGGTGCGCGCCCATGTGACGGATCTGGCGCGCGCGCTGGGCGAACTGGGCGTGTGGGTGCGCATGCACTATCTCTATCCCTATCCGCATGTGGATCAGCTTGTTGATCTGATGGCCGGGGGCCTGATCCTGCCCTACATGGATTTGCCCTTGCAGCATGCCTCCCATGCCGTCCTGCGCGCCATGAAGCGCCCGGCGGATCAGGAACGTATGCTGGAGCGCATCGCGGGCTGGCGGAAGGCCTGCCCGGATCTGGCCATCCGCTCCACCTTCATCACCGGCTTTCCCGGCGAGACGGAAGAGGATTTCGCCCGCCTGCTGGAGTGGCTGAAGGCGGCGCGGCTGGAGCGCGTCGGCTGTTTCGCCTACGAGGACGTGGCTGGCGCGCGAGCCAATGATCTGCCCGGGGCGGTGCCGGTTGAAGTGCGCCAGGAGCGCCGGGCGCGGCTGATGGAGCTTCAGGCGGAGATTTCGGCGGACATCCTGCGCGGCAAGGTTGGCCGGGAAACGGATGTGCTGGTGGATGAAATCGATGAAGAGGACGGGCTTGTCATCGCGCGCTCCAGATGGGACGCGGCGGAGGTGGATGGCGAGGTCTGGATCAGGCGCGAAAAGGCCCCGCGTGCGCGGCCCGGCGATTTGCTGCGGGTGCGGATTACGGGCGCGGACGTTTATGATCTGGAAGCCGAACCGGCGTCAGAAGCCTGAGCGGATCGGGGCGCTCCATGTCATGAAACGTCAGCGGCGCGAGCGGCTTGACGATAACCGCGTCAGGGTTCTGCCCACGCCCATGCAGCCCGGCCATGATGGTGACCATGAGGACAACGCCCCCAAGTCCGAGGGAAAAAAGTTTCAGCTGTGTTTTTTCGCGGCGGCGCATGGTCTTTCGTCCCTTGCTTCGATATCCGCGAGAGAGCATGACGCAAAAACATTGGGATCGCTTTACGCGAATAGATAAAATTGTCCGCAAGGGGGGCAAAAGAGGCTGATGGACGCGATTTCAGGCATTTTCGAAGCATTACGGGGGTGGTTCGCACCCGCCTTCGGAGGCCTTTGGGCGGCAATCATCGCCTGGCCCATTCGCGAGACGCTGCTGATTGCGCTTTTCGCCCTGCTGATTGAGCGCGTCCTTGGCTGGCCGTCCTTTCTGCAACGGCGGATCGGCCATCCGGTGCAATGGATCGGCGGCATGATCGCGCGTCTGGAGGGGCGGCTGAACGCGCAAGATGGCGCGCCCCTGGCCCTGCGCGTGAAGGGCATGGGCGCAATGATTTTCCTCGTCGTGTTCTGGGGCGCGCTGGCCTGGCTGGCGGCGAGGCTGACGGAGGCGGCCCTGCCGCGCCATGCCTGGCTGGCCCAGGCCCTGCTGGCCGCGCCCTGGCTGGCGCAATGCTCGCTGCGCCAGCATGTGCGGGCGGTGGGCAAGGCGCTTGAGGAGCATCCCGAAAGCCTCAATCCGGCGCGCCGCGCCGTGGGCCGCATCGTCGGGCGCGATCCGGCCAACCTGGATGAAAGCGGCGTCGTCAAGGGGGCCATCGAGAGCCTGGCGGAGAACGCATCCGACGGCGTCATCGCCCCGGCCTTCTGGCTGGCGCTTTTCGGCCTGCCCGGCGTGGTGATCTACAAGGTGGTCAACACCGCCGACAGCATGATCGGCCACAAGTCGGAGCGGTTCATCCAT
>JALUFY010000340.1 GCA_027051995.1 Hyphomicrobiales bacterium | reverse complement strand
TGAGGCGGGCGATGGCGCCGAAGACGGCGGCGATGACGCCGCATCCCACCACGCCGGAAATCAGGAACATGATGAGCAGCTGATACTTGACGGCCTCCACCGGCGGCGTGCCGGAAAGTATCTGGCCGGTCATCATGCCGGGCAGGGAGATGACGCCGGAGGCGGCCATGGCGTTCATGATTGGCGTCAGGCCGGTGCGCAGGGCGCGCGCGGCGAAGGGGCGCAGAGCCTCCCAGCGGCTCATGCCCAGCAGAAGGCGGGCCTCGATGGCCGCCTTCTCGCGGATGATGGCCGAGGTGATGGCGTTCAGCCCCAGGGCGACGCCGGTCATGGAATTGCCCAGGATCATGCCGAAGAGCGGCAGGGCGTAGCGCGGCGCATACCACGGATGGGGCTGGATGAGCAGGGTCAGGGCGTAGATCAGCGCCAGCGCCCCGGTGATCATCATGGCCGAGGGGCCAAGGCCGTATTTCCACCAGCCGGAAAGCTGGCGCTCCTGACGGGCCAGCACCTCGCGGGCGGCGAAGGAGACCATGACGGCGGCGGCCAGCAGGGTGATCCACGGGCTGGTGGCGGAGAAGATGAACTTCAGCACGAAGCCGATGGCGATGAGCTGGGCGAGCATGCGCGCGGCGCGGATGGCGATATGGCGCGCCATGCCGAGCCTGAGAACCAGGGTGAGCGCCGCCGCGACGCACAGAAACAGCGACGAGGCCGCCACATCCCAGTAGGTCAGGGCGATGTATGTGGCCTGAGCCTTCATGGCGCGGCTTCCTCCGTGACAACGCCTTTCCCGATGCGCCAGAAGGCATCGCCGATGCGTCTGGCCTGACCGGGATCGTGGGTGATGACCAGCAGGGTCAGGCCCTTTTCGCGCTGCTCCATCAGCAGGGTCTCGACCTTTTCCTTCGATGCTTCATCAAGCGCCGATGTGGGCTCGTCGAGGATCAGAACCCGCGGCGAAACCGTGAGCGCGCGGGCCAGCGCCAGGCGCTGCTTTTCACCGCTGGAGAGGCGCGAGACGGGCCAGTCCAGCGCCTCGGCGGGCAGGCCAGTGGCGGTGATGAAGGGCTCCGGGCGCGCGCCGGAGAGGAAGTGATCGCCAACCCTGTCCGCCCACCAGCCGCTTTCTGCGGGAACATAGCCGATCATGCGCCGCCATTCGGGGGCGGGGGTGGCGGAGCGTTTCGCGCCATTCCAGATGACTTCGCCTTCGTTGGGATCGAGATCGGCGATGGCGCGCGCAAGAAGGGTCTTGCCGGAGCCGGAGGGCCCCATGATAACGCCGCACGCGCCTCTGGCCAGCCTGAGATTGACCGGCTTGAGCCACGGGCGGGTGATGCCAATGAGTTCCAGCATGGTTCGCGAGATTATGGCATCGGCGGCAAAAGACAAAGCGGCATATCGGCGCTTGCCTTTGGCGGCGCTTTGGCGCTATATGGCGCGCGTGAAGCGCGCGCGGGGCCACGTTCACCCCTGGAGGAAGACCCGCGAGCGTTATCTGTCACCGGACGGACCGCGCCGCGCGGGGCCACAAGCCTTGCGGGGAACGGGGCCGTTTCTGTTTTTGTTACGCCAATTCGGGAGTTTCCAGACATGGCCGAGATCATCAAAATGAAGGCTGTGAAGCGCGTCAAGGGCGGCAAGGGGGCCGCGCGCGCCGAACGCCGCGCCGGGCGCGTGCCCGCCGTCATCTATGGCGACGAGAAGGAGCCGGAGCTCATCTCCGTCGATTTCGTCGAAGTGCTCAAGCAGATCAACCGCGGGCGCTTCGAGTCCACGCTCGTCGAGATCGAAGTGGAAGGCGGCGAGACGACGCGCACCATTCCGCGCGACGTGCAGCTCGATCCGGTCAAGGATTTTCCCCTGCATGTGGACTTCCTGCGCCTGGGCAAGGGTGCGCGCATCGCCGTGGAAGTGCCCGTGGAGTTCATCAACGAGGACGAAGCGCCCGGCCTGAAGCGCGGCGGCGCGCTCAACATCGTGCGTTACGACGTGGAGGTCTATTGCCGCGCCTCGCAGATCCCGGAGAAGATCGTCGTGGATCTGAGCGGCTTGGAGATCGGCGCCAGCGTGCATATATCCGAGGTTGATCTGCCCGAGGGCGTCGAGCCGACCATTACCGATCGTGACTTCACGCTGTGCACGATCACCGGCGCCGGCGGCCAGGAGGAAGAAACCGAAGAGGCCGAAGGCGAGGAAGGCGCGGAGGCGCCCGCCGAGAGCGAGGGCGAGGCCGGAGGCGAGGAGTAAATCCTCCTTCTTTCCCGCATGCAAAGCTGAACTGGCGCCGCCATGAAACTGATCGCCGGACTGGGAAATCCCGGCGGCAAATACGCCGCCAACAGGCACAACATCGGCTTCATGGCGGTGGACGAAATCGCCCGCCGTCACGGTTTTTCCCCGTGGCGGCGGCGTTTTTCCGGCCAGGCGGCGGAGGGGCGTCTGGGCGGCGAAAAGGCGCTACTGCTCAAGCCCTCCACCTACATGAACGAATCCGGCCGTTCGGTGGGCGAGGCCATGCGGTTCTTCAAGCTGAAGCCGGATGACGTCATCGTCATTCACGACGAGCTCGATCTCGCTCCGGGCAGGCTGCGCGTCAAGACCGGCGGCGGGCATGCCGGCCACAACGGCCTGCGCTCCATCATCGCCCATATCGGGGCGGATTTTCACCGTCTCAGGCTGGGCATCGGCCATCCCGGAGACAAGCGGGCGGTGCATGGATACGTGCTGCGCGATTTCGCCAGAAGCGATCACGCGTGGCTGGAGCCGCTGATCGGGGCGGTGGCGGACGAGGCGGATCTGCTGGCCAGCGGCGATTTCGCCACTTTCATGAACCGCGTGCATCTGGCGCTGCCCGGGCGGGACAAGGGCCAAAAGGCGAAGGACAAGGACTGATGGGTTTCAAATGCGGCATCGTCGGGCTGCCCAATGTCGGCAAGTCCACGCTTTTCAATGCGCTGACGCAGACGGCCGCCGCGCAGGCGGCCAATTATCCCTTCTGCACCATCGAGCCCAATGTCGGCGAGGTGGCGGTGCCCGATCCCCGGCAGGACGAGCTGGCCAAGATCGCCGGATCGAAGGAGATCATCCCCACGCGCATCACCTTCGTGGACATCGCGGGGCTGGTGCGCGGCGCGTCGAAAGGCGAGGGGCTGGGCAACCAGTTTCTGGCCAACATCCGCGAGGTGGACGCCATCATTCAGGTGCTGCGCTGTTTCGAGGATGGCGACGTCACCCATGTGGAAGGCGGCGTCGATCCGCTGCGTGACGCCGAGATCATCGAGACCGAGCTCATGCTGGCCGATCTGGAAAGCCTCGAGAAGCGCCTGGTGCGGCTGGAGAAGCGCGGCCAGACCGGCGACAAGGAGGCCAGATACCTCTCCGGACTGATGCGCAAGGCCGCCAATCTGCTCGAAGAAGGCAAGCCGGCGCGGCTGGCGGAGATTTCGCCGGAGGAGGAAAAGGATTGGAAGGCGCTGAACCTGCTGACCACCAAGCCGGTGCTCTATGTGTGCAACGTGGATGAAGACTCAGCCGCATCGGGCAACGCCTGGTCCGCCAGGGTGGAGGAGATGGCTCGAGCCCAGGGGGCGGGCACGGTCATCATCTCGGCGGCCATCGAGGAGGAAGTTGCTCAGCTGCCGGAAGATGAGCAGGCGGAGTTTCTGGAGAGCCTGGGGCTGCATGAAGCGGGGCTGGACAGGCTGATCCGCGCCGGATACGAGCTGCTCGATCTCATTACCTATTTCACCGTGGGGCCGAAGGAGACGCGCGCATGGACGGTGCGGCGCGGCACGAAGGCGCCGGCCGCGGCGGGCGTCATTCACACGGATTTCGAAAAGGGCTTCATCCGCGCCGAGGTCATCGCCTATGACGACTACATCGCCTGCAATGGCGAGGCCGGGGCCAGGGATGCGGGCAAGATGCGCCTGGAAGGCAAGGATTACGTGGTGCGGGACGGCGATGTCATGCATTTCCGCTTCGCCAACTGAAAATCGTGACGTCCGGCCGCTTGACAGCCTTGGCGGAACCGGCACATTTATACGCCAGTTCGAGATGCGGGGCTGTCATGAGTCGGACATCCGGGGAGGATTGCATGAAACGGGTTTTTCTTGCCGCGATTGCGGCTTTCGCGCTGCTTTTGGCGGGCGTTATGGCTGAGCCGCAGGCGCAGGCCATGAAACGCAAGCAGAATTTCAGCGCGCGGCAATGGCACTTCGACAAGCAGAAATACGCGGCGCAAAAGGTCAATTACATTTCCGATGAAAAACCCGGCACGATCATCATCGATACGGCGCGGCATTATCTTTATCTCATCCTGGGCAACGACAAGGCCATGCGCTACGGCATCGGCGTGGGGCGCTCGGGCTTTCAGTGGTCGGGCGTAGCGAAAATCGGCCGCAAGGCGGAATGGCCCGCCTGGCATCCGCCGAAGGAGATGATCGCCCGCGAACTCAAGCAGTATGGCCGCAGGCTGCCGGAGGTCATGAAGGGCGGGCCGGAAAACCCGCTGGGCGCGCGGGCCATGTATCTCTATCAGAACGGCCGCGACACGCTCTATCGCATTCACGGCACGAACCAGCCGTGGACCATAGGCCACAATGTCTCATCAGGCTGCATCCGGCTGCGCAACGAGGACGTGATCGACCTCTACAAGCGCGTCAAGACCGGCGCCAAGGTGATCGTCAAGAAGGGCGGTTTCTGGTAGGCGTCCGGGGCGGGGCCTTGCATTTCCGGCAAGGCCGCGAAGCTCACAGACGGCGCAGGCGGGCGGCGAAGAAGCCGTCCAGTCCCCTTGATTTGCCGATATCCATGGATGGCAGGGTGCGCAGCATGCCCTGGGCGGTGATGAATTGCTCCTGCCCGGCCACGTCTGCCGCCGTCAGCGGGACAAGCCGCGCCCTGTCTCCGCAAGCTTCGAGATAGCGCGCGATCAGCTCCTCGCCTTCTTCCTGCTGAAGGGAGCAGACGCAATAGACGACAAGGCCGCCGGGTTTGACCCATTCAAGGGCGCGCTTGAGCATCCGCGTCTGCAAACGCGCCATTCTGGCGGGCAGATCCGGCGTCTTGCGGAGCAGAACGTCTGGATGGCGGCGCGCCGTGCCGGTGGCCGAGCAGGGAGCGTCGAGCAATACGGCGTCAAAGGGTTCTTCCGGCTTCCAGGTCAGGGCGTCCGCAACCACGGTTCGCGCCTCGAGTTTCAGCCGGTTCAGGTTTTCTTCCAGACGCTCCAGGCGTTTTCGCGAAATATCCAGCGCCGTCACATGCGCGCCGGAGGCGGCCAGCTGGGCCGTCTTGCCGCCGGGCGCGGCGCAAACATCCAGCACTCTTTGCCCGGCCACATCGCCCAGCAGGTGCGCGGGCAGGGCGGCGGCGGCGTCCTGGGCCCAGTATGCGCCTTCATCGAAGCCGGGCAGCTCCATCATGGCTCCGGAGGGTATTTCGATGCGCACCGTGCCCGCCGGCAGGACAAGGCCATGCAGCGCCCGGGCCCATTTCTCCGCCTCTTTTGGATGTTTCAGCGACAGATCGAGCGGCGGCTCTTCCAGCAGGGCCGCGCCGATGGCCCGCGCGGCCTCTTCGCCATAAGCGGCGCGCCAGCCATCAAGCAGCCAGGGCGGGATGTTGAGCGCGCTGGCGTCCTGAGCGGAGAGAATCTCCCCGGCCTTGCGCGAGACATTGCGCAGAACGGCGTTGACCAGCCCGGAGAGCCCCCGGCTGGCGCGATCGGACTTGACCAGCCGCACGGCGGTGTCGATGGCGGCGTGGGCCGGCACGCGCATGAAAAGGATTTGCGCCGCCCCGGCCAGCAGCGCCGCGCGGGCCATGCGGGCCTTTTCGGGCGGCGGCCTTTTCATGAAGCGGCCAAGGGCGTCATCGATCTGGCCCTTGCGGCGCAGGGCGGTGCGCACGATCCGTTCCGCCAGCGCCCGGTCGCGCCCGGCCAGCGCGCCAAGGCGGGGCTCCTCATGGGCCAGGGCATCGCCGAGAGCTTCTCCATCCTCCACCACGCGCGCCAGAACGGCCGCCGCCGCCCGCCGCGCCGCCAGCCCGCCGGGCTTATGGCCTGATTGTCCGGTTTGCGCCATCCGGTCCGCCGTCATCCCCAAGGGCCGCGCGGGGGATTGCTCTTGCCGGCGCGCGACCAGGGGCCGGAGCGGGATCCCCCGCCGGCGTAATAGTCATCCGGGCGGCTGTAGCGGTCCTTGCGGGGCACCGGGGCGGAGGCCATATCAGCCCCGCCGCCTGCGCCGCGCATCTCCCGGGCCAGCTCCATCAGCGCCCGCACGCGGTTTTCGGTGTTGGGATGGGTGGAGAAGAGATTGTCCATGCCCTGGCCGGTCAGCGGATTGACGATGAACAGATGGGCCATTTCCGGGTGCGCCTCGGCGCGCGGATTGGGGATAGCGTGGGCGGCGGCCTCGATCTTCTCCAGCGC
This sequence comes from Hyphomicrobiales bacterium, assembly GCA_027051995.1. GTDB lineage: Bacteria > Pseudomonadota > Alphaproteobacteria > Rhizobiales > Aestuariivirgaceae > Thermopetrobacter. The sequence goes on along the minus strand of JALUFY010000340.1, from coordinate 2,401 downwards.
CCGGGCCAGCCATTCGGGATGGCCGCAGATCATTGCGCCTTCCCTGTCGGCGGCGTATTCGCGGGTGCGCGAGATGGCCATCTGCACCAGCATGGCCGCCATGGGGGCCAGAATCATCATCAGCAGAACGCCGATGAAGCCCAGCGGATTGTTGCGGCTGTCGCGCCCGCCGCCGAAAAACATGGCGAAATTGGCCAGCATGGAAATGGCGCCGGCGATGGTGGCGGTGATGGTCATGATGAGAGTGTCGCGGTGCTTGATGTGCGACAGCTCGTGCGCCAGCACGCCGGCCAGTTCCTCCTTGTTCAGCGCCCGCATGATGCCGGTGGTCACGGCCACGGCGGCGTGCTGCGGGTTGCGCCCTGTGGCGAAGGCGTTGGGCTGATCCGTCTCCATGACATAGACTTTCGGCATGGGCAGCCCGGCCCTTTGCGACAGCTGGCGCACCAGGGCGTAAAGCTCCGGGGCGGAGGTCTCGTCCACCGGGTGCGCACCGTTCATGCGCAGCACCATCTTGTCGGAGTTCCACCAGGAAAAGACATTCATCCCGGCGGCGAAGATCAGGGCCATGATCATGCCCGACGTGCCGCCCAGCAGATAGCCCATGCCCATGAACAGCGCCGTCAGCGCCGCCAGCAGAAATGTCGTCTTGATGTAATTCATGTCGCACCGCTTTCGCCGTTGACCCGCATGAGGGGAATATGAGGGCGCGAGCGCCCGCGCGCAAGGGGCTTGCAATCACCGGCGCGGGCCGCGATAACCCGCGCATCTGGTCAATGCACGGAAAAAACATGGTCACGCAACGCCGTCTGGACAAGTTCACGCGCATCGCCGCCCTGCGCGACATGGAGGCCGCCGTGGTGCTGGAGGACGTGCATGATCCGCACAACGCGGCCGCCGCCTTCCGCAGCTGCGACGCCTTTGGCATTCAGAACATCCACATCATCTTCGAGCAGGAAAAGCCCTTCAACCCGTGGAAAACGGGCAAGAAATCCTCCGCCTTTACCAACAAGTGGCTGGATTTCCATATCCATCACGGCACGCGGGAGGCCATGCGCGCGCTGAAGGCGGCGGGACATACCCTGATCGCGACCAAGGTGAACCCGGAGGCCCGGCCGCTGCCGGCCTTTGATTTCGCGGCAATGGAAAAGCCCGCCTTCATCTTCGGCAACGAACACCGTGGCATCTCGGAGATGGTGGAGAGGGAGGCCGATCATCTTGCCTTCATCCCCATGATCGGGCTGGCGGAGAGCTTCAATCTGTCGGTTTCAGTGTCGCTGACGCTTTATGAATATTTCTCACAGACGCGCCTTGGCCGCGCCCCGGCCAGCGCGGAGGCGCGGGAGATTCCGGGGGATGCGCAATCGGCCCTGCTGGAGCGCTGGCTGAAGAAGATGTGAGCGGCGGCGGGGGCATGGCCGGGCTTCGCCTTTCACGCCTGCGCCTGGCGGTTTCGCCGGGCTGGGGATGCGCCCGGGCAGGAAACCCCGGCCCGCGCCTTGCATATCCAAAATGATGAGTTATATAATACTTACATAGAGGACATGCCCCGCCATGCCCCCTTCCATGCATTCCGGCAAAAAGGGGAAATCATCATGACACAATCCGATTCATTTGACGTTCTGGTCATCGGCGGCGGCCCCGGCGGCACGCCCGCCGCCTTCGCTCTGGCCATGGCCGGCAAAAAGGTGCTGCTGGCCGAAGCCGGCAAGGGCTTGGGCGGCACCTGCCTGTTCGAGGGCTGCATTCCCTCCAAGATTTATCGCGAAACCGCCGCCCGCCGTCACGAGGCGGCGCGCAATCCCGGCTTCGGCCTGGAGACAGACGGCCAGCCTCCGGAGGTGAACTGGCGAAAGGTCATCGCGCGGCGCGACAAGATATTACAGATGCGCTCGCAAGGGGCGCTCATGCGCGCCAAGGCCATGCCCTCGCTGGAGGTTGTCTTCGGCAGGGCGCGCCTTGACGGCCCGCGCAAGGCCGTCATCGAAACTGCGCAAGGGGCGCGCGAGATCACCTTCGGCAAAGCCATTCTGGCCACCGGATCGGCGCCCAATCATCTGCCCATTCCCGGCGCGGATCTGCCCGGCGTGCTCGATTCCAACAGCCTCATTCACATCGATCACATTCCGCGATCGCTCACCCTCATCGGCGGCGGCCCCATCGGCGTGGAGATGGCGCAGATTTTCTCCATGCTGGGGGCGAAAACCACCATTCTGGAGGCCGCGCCGCGCATTTTGGGCCCGGTGGACGCCAGGCTGGCCGCCCTGCTCACGGATCAGTTGCGCCAGGACGGCATCGATGTGCGCACCGGCGTGCGCGTGCAAGGCATCCGGCGGGAGAACGGCGGCCTTGTCACCAGCATCGAGGAGAACGGGGATGCGGTGGAGATCGCCTCGGAGAC
>JALUFY010000339.1 GCA_027051995.1 Hyphomicrobiales bacterium | reverse complement strand
AGAGAATCCAGTAGCGCACGGGCAACATGTGGCCTGTCAGCCGATAGATGCACCGGGCGGAGAGGGGACGGCCCTCGTCATCGGTATCCGCCACCAGTTCCAGCCTGTCCACCGGAGATGGCGGCAGAGCCTCGTCCAGATAATGGCGCAGGCGTGCATAGGGAAGAGCATCTTCAACTCCGGCACGCGGCCAGGCGCGCCATGCACCGGCGTGCACAACGCCGGCCAATGTTGCCGAATCGGCACTGATGCGTGCGCTCCAGACTCCCGTGAACAGTCCTGCAAGGAGTGCAACGACCAGAATGGCCAGTTCGCGCAGCAGCATGGCGCCCCCATGTGGTGAATCCGTGTTCAGGCTGCTTATGCCATGTTGGCGCAAAAAAACGAATAGGGGAACGTGGCAACGCCACTGCCCGCTGCAGGAGTGTGGCATGCGGGCGGCAGGGAAATCGAGGGCATGTTTTTGCGCAAGGGGCTTGCGGAAAGGGTGATGCTTTGATAGAGACGGCCTTGCTCCGGTGACGTTTGTATCGGGAGTGAAAGGCAGGCCCGTAGCTCAGTTGGTAGAGCAGCTGACTCTTAATCAGCGGGTCCGGGGTTCGAGTCCCCGCGGGCCTACCATGAAATCAAGGGGGTGGAGAGACATTCCCGCCGCAATTGGTTTTGTAGATACCGTCAAGATACCACCGAAAAGTAGCCTCTCTGCTTCCCTCAGCCATTTGAAGCTGGCCTCTCAGGTTACAGGAACCAATCATCCCGCCTTCAATGCCTATCAGGCCCGTTCCTGACCTGCCCATGCCTTCCAATGCTGTAGCGTGGCGGTGGACATGGCGCAAAGTGGCGCTAGACATGGCACACTTTAAGGCGTGCTGATGATCAGTTCGCCCGCCGGCTTCGCGCCGCGGCTGGAGATGGTGTAGGTCGTCCGAACCTCCTCGATGTGTGCCCACGAGAACAGTTCCCTGATCTCCGGCACATCGTTGATGGAGAGCACGAAGCGTCCCCTCAGCCGTTGCAATGTCGCCGCCAGATCGGCGAAATCCTCCCGCGCGAACACCCCCTTGCCATAGTCCGTCTCGCAGCCCCAGTAGGGCGGATCGCAATAGAACAACGTCTCCGAGCGGTCGTAGCGGCGCAGGAACTCCCGCCAGTCCAGGCACTCGATGACCACCCCGGCCAGCCGCTCGTGCAGGGCCTCCAGCATCGGCTCCAGCTGTGTGAGGTTGAACCGCGCCGGCCTGTCCGGCGAGACGCCGAAGTTCTTGCCGCTCACCTTGCCGCCGAACGCCGTGCGCTGCAAATACAAAAACCGCGCGGCGCGCTCGAGATCGGTGAGCGTGTCGGGATCCGTCCGCACGAGCCGCTCGAACTCGGCACGGCTGGTGATCTGGAAGCGGATGGTGTCCAGGAACTGCGGGTAGTGCCGCTGCAAGATGCGGAACAGCGTGGCGATGTCGCGATTGATGTCGTTGATCACCTCTGCCCGGGGGCGCAAGGAGCGCCTGAAAAAGACGCCACCCATGCCGACGAACGGCTCCGCATAGGTCTTGTGTGGTATACGCTCGATGATCTCCACGATGCGCTTCGCAAGACCACGCTTGCCGCCGATATAGGGAGCGGCGGGTGCGGCAGGTGAGCGAGAGCACTGCCGGGCGGGATTTCGTGCAACGGGAACCCGCCGTCCGTTGGGCTGTGGCAGCAGCCCGCGGGCCGCCCGCCACCTTTGGCGGGCGAGCCCTATCACGTCAGCAATTGCACCGGGGCGCCGAGGGTCATGGCGCGGCGCTGGATCTCGTCAGGGATGAGGCGCAGGCTGCCGGCCCGCCGGCGGAACGGCGGCAGCCCGGCACGGCGGTAGCACTCGGCGACGAACTCGGCGCACTGGTATCTGTCCCACTGCCTTGGCGGCAGGCCAAGGCCGGCGAGGATGGCATCCAGCCAGCTGTAGCCACGGCCCAACGTCTTGAGCGCGAAGTCCTCCGCCGGTGCCCAGTGCGCCGCGTCGATCTTCAGCGGCGACCATTCGCACGGCAGCGCCGTGCTCAGCAACCGCATGGTCACGCCGATGCCGGGCCGCGCCTCGATGGCAAACAGCCGCGGGCCAACCCACAACGCCAGCCCGACGTGGCTGATGCGCGCGCCGGTGAAATGGCGCACGATCCAGCCGCCCAGGCTGCGCCCGCGCCAGGCGAGCAGATCGCCAGAGCGGATGGTCTCGCGGATCTCGGCATAGCGCGGCATCGGCCTGTCTCACCTCACCCCTTCAGCGTCTGTGCGGCCTGCGCCACCTCGGCGACGATGGCACCCGCCGCGGCCTGCTTGCCGGCGGCATCGGCAGCCGCAGGCACCGCCTGCTTCAGCTCGGCGCGTTTCGCCTCCGCCACTGCGCCGAACTGGCGGTAGGCATCCGCCGCGGCGATGATGGCGTCCGCCAGTTCGGCGCAGTGGCGGAGGCGAAACGCGCCGAGCTGAAGC
>JALUFY010000338.1 GCA_027051995.1 Hyphomicrobiales bacterium | reverse complement strand
ACGAAAAAACCACACTGTTTCTCGATGGCTCCAATCTCTACGCCACGGCCAAGGCGCTGGGCTTCGACATCGATTACAAGCGCCTGCTGGCCTATTTCAAGTCGCGCACCCGCCTGATCCGCGCCATTTATTACACCGCGCTGATGGATGACGCGGAATATTCGCCCCTGCGCCCGCTCATCGACTGGCTGGACTACAACGGCTTCATGGTCGTCACCAAGCCCGCCAAGGAGTTTACCGACAGCATGGGCCGGCGCAAGATCAAGGGCAACATGGACATCGAGATGGCCGTGGACATGATGCGTCTGGCGCCCTCGCTCGACCATGTCGTGCTGTTCTCCGGCGATGGCGACTTCCGCTCCCTCACCCAGGCGGTGCAGGACATGGGCTGCCGCGTCACCGTCATCTCCACCCTTTCGGTGCGCCCGCCGATGATCGCCGACGACCTGCGCCGGCAGGCCGATGATTTCGTTGACCTCGTGGATCTGGAGAAGGATTTCGGACGCGCGCCCGTGGAGCGCTCATCCTACCAGGACGATGACGAAGACGGCGAATAGGCCGCCCCATGCCGCCCGCTTCATGCCAGCCCGCGCCGGACTGCAATCTCTGCCCGCGCCTTTCGCGCTTTCTGAAAGAGCAGCGCGCGGCGCATCCGGACTGGTTCAACGCTCCGGTGCCGCCTTTCGGCCCCGGTGACGCCCGTCTGGCCATCATCGGACTGGCGCCCGGCCTGCGCGGAGCCAACCGCACCGGGCGGCCCTTCACCGGCGATTACGCCGGCGGTCTGCTCTATGACACCATGATCCATCACGGATTCGCCAGCGGAACCTACCGCGCCGATCCCCATGACGGCCTGAAGCCGCATGACGCGGTCATCATCAACGCCGTGCGCTGCGTGCCGCCGCGAAACAAGCCGCTGACGGCGGAAATCCGCGCCTGCAACCGCTTTCTCGCCTGCGAATTCTCCGCCCGCCCGGCCCTGCGCGTCATTCTCGCGCTCGGCAGGATCGCCCATGACGCCACCCTCATGGCCTTTGATCTGGTGCGCGCCCATTACACATTCGCCCACGGCGCGCGCCATGCCCTGCCCTCCGGCCATGTGCTCTACGACAGCTATCACTGCTCGCGCTACAACACCCAGACACGGCGTCTCACGCCGGAGATGTTCAGCGCGGTTTTCGGCGAAATCAAGAAGGAGCTCGCCGCCTGAGCATCAAGTCGGCACGGCTCCCTCACACGTTGTTCCAGCGAAGGCGCATTGGTGTCCTGAGAAACCCGCTTAAGCAGGATGCGGGTTTTCTTGTTTCGGGTTTGCTTGTAACTATTTGACATAATTATACAATCGTCATTGCCGGGCTTGCCCCGGCAATCCAGGGCCAGGAGCACATGCATGTATGTGCGTGAGGCTCTTTCGTGGCATAAAGCAGGGCCGCGCCGTATATCGCCCCTTCCGTTCGTATCTTTCGTCACTCCGCTGCAAGGAGCACCGCAGCCTTCACCATGACCGGCGGCGCAACCCGCCCTGGATGCCCGGCTCGGGGGCGGGCATGACGGAAGGTATTGATATTCCTGTAATTATTATCATCTCACGGAGGGATTACGCCAGCCGCCCGCTTGAAGGAAAGAATGAAAGGCGTGCGGCGATCATGCGAGAATCACATTGTTTCCCACAGACATTTTGGTTGTGAATTTTCCTCGACCACCACCGCGCCTTCGCGGAGATGACGTATCTGGTGAAAACACGGGAACGGCCCCAAACGGCCCCCGCCCTCAGGCCGCTTTTTGCAGGCCCGCGCCCAGTCTGCGCGCCATTTCGCGTGTGTCATCGTCGGCAAAGCGCGCCAGCAGATCGATCAGCCGCGCCTTCTCGGCCACCGGGATCATGCCGTATCCCGCCGCCATGCGCTCCAGCACCTTGCGCCCGAAGGCCTCCGGGGACAGTCTGGCCTTGCCGAAGCTGTGCTGTTCAAGCGCCCGCGCCACATCGAAAATGGCCCGCACTAGCATGAAGCAGCTCTGCGGCAGCCCCGACTTGTTGTAGATGGCGCGCAGCGAAAGCGCGCCCTTGCCGCAGGCCAGTCTGTGCACCCTCTTCGGGCTCATGCCGGAAAGATGCGCCAGGGCATGCTCCAGCACCGCCACGTGCCCGTGGCACGCCGCCCGCAGGATGACCGATGGCGTCAGCGCGTTCTTGCGGCTCATGAAGGCGATGGAGGCCATCAGCTCTTCGCTGTCGCGCGCCCGCGCCAGAATGTCCACCATCGCCCGCTCTTCGGTTTCGGCGATCACGTCTCCGGCGTCGTTGGCCGCCAGCCAGCCCGTCTTGTTCATGTGCGCGCGCAGCTTCTCCGAAGTGGCGCGCACATGGGCGATGCGGATTTCCAGCGGCAGATCGGGGCGCTCCAGCAGCAGCCCGGTGATCCGGGCGTCATCGCGGAAACGCACATAGATGCGCTTGGCGCTGGCGTTGTCCAGCTGAAGCGC
>JALUFY010000337.1:6811-8907 GCA_027051995.1 Hyphomicrobiales bacterium | reverse complement strand
GATGATGAAATACCACGGCTTGCGCTGCAGGTAGCACAGTTCGCAGGGCTGAAAGCCAAGAACATGCTCGAAGACGAGGGCGGAGATGATGGAAACCGAGCCGATGGCGAAAACGGTGAAGGCCGCCGTCATCAGGCGGTTTTTGAAAATGATGTTCAGCATGCTTGCGCGCCCTTCATGTGTGTCCGGCGGTGTTCAGAACAGGTAACGGATAGCGAGAAAGCCGCCGGCCAGCAAGACACCCAGCGCCAATGTGATCCAGCCAAGGTATTTTTCCAGTATCTTCCTGGCCGCCGGGCCGAACCAGCAAAGCAGGGCGGAAAGGAGGAAAAAACGCAGGCCCCGGGCGATGGCCGAGGCGGCCATGAAGATGGCGAAGTTCAGGCCGGTGACGCCGCTGGCGATGGTGATGACCTTGTAGGGAAAGGGCGTTATGCCGGCGAAGAGCACAATGGCCGCGCCGTTTTCGTTATACCAGCGGGTGAAGGTGTGAAACTTCTCTCCCATGCCGTAGAAATCGAGAATGGGCCGGCCCACGGCGTCGAAGAGAAAATAGCCGATGGCGTATCCCAGCGCGCCGCCCATGATGGAGGCGATGGTGCTCACCGTGGCATACCACCAGACGCGGCGGGGCCGCGCCAGCCCCATGGGAATGAGCAGGGCGTCCGGCGGCAGGGGGAAGACCGAGCTTTCGATGAAGGCGATGATGGCCAGCGCCCAGGTGGCGTTGTGGTGGGCGGCCAGCCGCATCATCCATTCATAGGCTTTGCGAATCATGGGGCGCACCATAGGCGGGACGCCCGCCCAAGTCCATGCGCGGAGGCGCTCATTTCAGGCTGGCGAGATAGACGGCGATGGCCTTCAGATCGGCGTTGGGCAGTCTTGAGAGATTTTCCTGCACCTCGCCCATGCCGCCGGAGCTGATGTCCTCGTATCCCAGGGCCTCGCCGTATTTCAGGGCATTGAAGATGTCATCGGCGTCCTTGTAGCGCTTGCGGCCGATGAGATTGCGCAGGGAGGGGACCTTGCCCTTTTCCACGGGATGAGGGCCGCCGGCCAGCCAGCGGGCGCGGTTGAGCAGCATGAGGCCGTTGCGCGGGGTGTGGCACTCGGCGCAATGGCCGGGGCCGAGCACCAGATAGGCGCCACGGTTCCATTGCGCGGACTTGCCGGGAACGGGGCGGAATTCGCGGCCGGGCAGGGCCAGCCATTTCCAGAACGCCAGGGCGAAGCGGCCAAGGCGGAAGGGCTTTTTTTCCACCCTGTTGCGCACCGGCGGCAGGGTCTTCAGGTAGGCGAAGAGATCGAGAATGTCCTTCGTCTTCATCCAGGCATAGGAGGTGTAGGGAAAGGCCGGGATGTAATGGTTGTTGTCCGGCGACAGGCCGCGCTTCAGGGCGTTGAGAAACGCGATTTGCGTCCATGCGCCGATGCCGGTCTGTCTGTCCGGGGTGATGTTGGGCGGGAAAAGGACATCGCCGGGGACTTTCAGCTTGCGCCCGCCGGCGGGCTTGTCCATGTCCGGGCCGATGCCGCGATGGCACGAGATGCAGCCGCCCGCGTCATACATGACCTTGCCGTTTTTCACATCCGGCGCATAGGCGGCGGGAATGGCGCTGGCCGGCAGGGACGTGGAGAGGTTCGCATGCCATGCGGCCAGCGCCAGAATCAGCAGCAGAAAGGCCGTGACCAGAGACCACAGCAGAGGATGCTTTGTCATGTGCCTGTGCATGGGCCCATGATGCACGCAAGGCTACTTCTTCGGCAAGCGGAACTTTTTGTGGCAGGCGCCGCAGCCGTCCTTGCCCAGGGCCATGACGGCGGGGGCCAGATCCTTCGCCTCCCTTACCTGACTCAGGGCCCTGGCGCGCTGCACGGCGGTCTTGAAAATATCCTGGAATTCGTCTTCCAGCAGCCAGATTTCCGGCTTGGCGCGGGATTCCTTCTCGCCCTTTTCGGAACCTTCCGGGAAGAGCTTGCGGGCCTTTTCCAGATTGGCGGCGATGGTGGCGGCGTTCTTTTGCACCACGGCGGCGTCGAAGGGTATCTTGCCCTTGACCATGCCAACCAGCGGCTTGAAGTTCTTCACCGTATCC
>JALUFY010000337.1:0-6801 GCA_027051995.1 Hyphomicrobiales bacterium | reverse complement strand
ATGATATGTATCCCTTTCAGTATCCAGATATTGCAATTCATAATTATTCGTAACAACCGGCGCGGGCAAGCGGCTTTTTCCCGGCGGGCATCACGAAACCGTTATCCGCCGGGCGCTCACCGGCGGTGGCAGGCTTGGCAGCCCCGGCGCTTTGGCCTACAAGAACAGAGGAACGGGCGGAATTTTCAGGAGCAGGCGCGCCATGCTGAAACGGATCATCATCGTCATGAGCCTCGCCGGGCTGCTGGCTGCGTGCGGCGCGCGCGGCGCGCTCAAGCCGCCGCCCGGCGCGCCGGAGAAACAGCCGGACAGGGAGATCATTCTTGATCCGCTGGTCAAATAACAATCATCTCCCCTTTCACGGGTTTTGACTCTCCATGCATCATTTCGCTTACAGGAACGGCGTTTTGCACGCCGAGGATGTGCCGCTTGACGCTCTGGCCAGGGAGGTTGGCACGCCTTTCTATGTCTATTCGGCCAGCACCCTGGAGCGCCATTACAAGGTGTTCGACGCCGCCTTTTCCGGGCATGATCACATGATCTGCTACGCCGTGAAGGCCAATTCCAACCAGGCGGTTCTGAAGCTGCTCGGCGATCTGGGCGCGGGGGCCGACATCGTCTCCGGCGGCGAGCTGAAGCGGGCGCTGGTGGCGGGTATTCCGGGCGAACGCATCGTCTTCTCCGGCGTGGGCAAGCGCGACGAGGAGATGCGCGCGGCGCTGGCGGCGGGCATCCGCTGTTTCAATGTGGAATCGGTTCCCGAATTGCGCAGGCTCTCCGAGGTGGCCGCCGGGATGGGGCGGATCGCGCCGGTGTCGCTGCGCGTCAATCCGGACGTGGACGCGGGCACGCACGAAAAGATCAATACCGGGCGCAAGGCCGACAAGTTCGGCATTCCCTTCGGCGAGGCCGGAGAGGTCTATGCCCTGGCGGCGTCCCTGCCAGGCGTCGAGGCGCGCGGCGTGGACATGCACATCGGCTCGCAGATCACGGAGCTTGCGCCTTTCGAGAGGGCCTTTGCGCGCATGGCGCGGCTGATCGAGGCTCTGCGGGCGGCGGGGCACGGCATCCATCACGCCGATCTGGGCGGCGGGCTGGGCGCGCCCTATCACGGGGATAACGACATCCCGCCGCATCCGGACGAATACGCCGCCATGGTGGAGCGCACGCTGGGGCATCTCGGGCTTTCCTACATCATCGAGCCCGGCCGGGTGATCGCGGGCAACGCCGGGGCGCTCATCGGGCGGGTGATTTTCGTCAAGGAGACGGATGGGAAGACCTTCGTCATCGCCGATCTGGGGATGAACGATCTGATCCGGCCGACGCTTTACGAGGCCTTTCATCATGTCCGGCCGGTGCGCGAGCCGGCCGCCGGGGCGGAGATGATCGAGGCCGATGTCGTCGGCCCGGTGTGCGAGACGGGCGATTACATGGCGCGCGGACGCATGATCCCGAAGCCGGAGCGCGGCGATCTGCTGGCGGTGATGACGGCGGGAGCCTACGGGGCGGTGCAGGCCGGCACATACAATACCCGCCCGCTGGTTCCCGAGGTGCTGGTGAAGGAGGACAAATTCGCCGTTGTGCGCCCGCGCATGGAGGCGGAGCAGATCATCGCCCTTGACCGGCTGGCCCCCTGGCAGGAATGAGCCGGAGACGGGCGGAGGCGGCTTGACTTTCGTCATTTGCCAGCGGAGCCTCAAGCAGGCATAAACGGCTGGACAGCTGACATAACCATCTCTTTTGGGGGGAACCGGAAAGATGGCCCGGATTTTCGCGCGCCACGGCGGCAAGCTTGGCTTCGCCGCCGTCATGTTCATCGCCGGCATCGTGTTCTGGGGCGGTTTCAATACCGCCATGGAAGCGACGAACACGCTGGAATTCTGCACTTCGTGCCACGAAATGCGCGACAACATGTATCCCGATTACATCAAGTCGGCGCATTACTCCAATCCGTCGGGCGTGCGCGCCGTCTGCTCGGACTGTCATGTGCCCAAACAGTGGATCCCGAAGCTGATCCGCAAGATCCGCGCCTCCAACGAGCTTTATCACTGGGCCGTTGGCTCGGTGAACACACCTGAGAAGTTCGACAAGCAGCGTCTGCGGCTGGCCCAGCATGTCTGGGCCTACATGAAGGCGTCCAACTCGCGCGAGTGCCGCAACTGCCATGATTTCAGGACCATGGATTTGCAGCGCCAGGCCGGGTTCGCGGCGCGCATTCATGGCGACGCCATGAAGCAGGGCAAGACCTGCATAGACTGCCACAAGGGCATCACGCACCGTCTGCCGCCGGGCATGCCGAAGGAAAAGACGGTGGCCGAGGATGTCTCCAAATGGAAATACGATGACGAATACGCCGACGAGATCATGATGACCTGCGCGCCCTGCCACGGCCCCTTCGGCCAGGGCAAGCCGGATGGCACCTATCCCAGGCTGGCGGGGCTCGATCCGGTCTATATCGCCAAACAGCTTCGAGCCTTCAAGGCGCGCAAGCGCGTCAACATTCCCATGCAGCCCTACACGACCGAGCGCGAGCTGCCGGAGGAAGATATCCAGACCATCGCCCTGTATCTTTCGCGCATCAAGCTGCCAACGAAACTCGGCAAGATCGACAAGACGCACTTCGATCCGCTGAAGGTGCTGCAAAAGACCAAGATGGTGGTCAATGTGCCGCTGTGGCGGCGCGGCAACGTGCAGGGCGGCGCGCGGGCCTACCGGCGCGCCTGCGCGGGCTGTCATGGCAAGGACGGGCGCGGAAATCCGGCGAAACTGATCCCGCCGCTGACGGGGCAATACAGCGCCTATCTGAAACGCCAGATCAAGGACTTCGCCACCGGCAAGCGGCTGCATGACGATCCGCGCGACAAGGCGGTCTTCGCCGCCATGGGCGAGGGCGAGATCGACGATATCCTGGCCTGGCTATCAGTGCAGGATGACGGCTGAGGCCGCCCGGTGCACGGTGGTGTTCAAGGAAGATTGCGCAATTGGGAGATAATATCCGCTGCTTGGAGGATTTGTCCAACCATTTGATATAATTATATAATTGTCATTGCCTGGCTTGTCCCGGCAATCCAGGGCCAAGGGCCCATGCGGACGCGTGACGCACAAATCCCGGGCCAAAGCGCAGGCAGCGCCGCATGACGCCTTTTCTGTTCCTATCCCTTTTCACTCGATGCAAGGGGCGCCGCAGCCGCAACCATGACCGGCGGCGCAAGCCGCCCTGGATACCCGGCACAAGGCCGGGCATGACGGAAGAGTTAGATATTCCGGTAACATTACCGCCCTTCGATGGGCCTTTTTGTTCCGCTCATGCACCAATCCGCGTATCAGCGCGGCAGGAGGGTTTCGCCCATGAGGAATGCATCGATGGCGCGGGCGGCCTGGCGGCCTTCGCGGATGGCCCAGACCACCAGAGACTGGCCGCGGCGCATGTCTCCGGCGGCGAACAGCCTGTCCACGGATGTGGCGTAGCTGGTGGTATCCGCCTTGACGTTGCCGCGCTCGTCGAGCCTTGGCTTCACCTCCTCGATCATGCCCTCGTGGACGGGATGGACGAAGCCCATGGCCAGCAGCACCAGATCGGCGTCGAGATCGAATTCTGTTCCGGGCAGGGGCTGGAGCTTTTCGTCCACCCTGGTCATGCGGGCGCGCGCCACGCGGCCTTCGTCATCGCCGAGGAATTCCTCGGTGCGCACCGACCACATGAGCTCCGCGCCTTCCTGCTGAGAGGTGGAGATGCGCAGCTTGCGCGGCCATTCCGGCCAGGTGATGTCCTTGTTCTCCTTCTCCGGGGGCTTCGGCATGATCTCCACCTGGGTGACGGAGAGCGCGCCCTGGCGGATGGCCGTGCCGACGCAGTCGGAGCCGGTGTCGCCGCCGCCGATGACCAGCACGTGTTTGCCGGCTGCGGAAATGGGCTCCTCGCCGGGGCGCAGGGGCTCGCCGGCGATGCGGCGGTTCTGCTGGGTGAGGAAATCCATGGCGAAATGAATGCCCTTCAGATCGCGCCCGGGGACGGGCAGATCGCGCGGCTTTTCCGATCCGCCGGCCAGCAGCACGGCGTCGCATTCGCCCAGAAGCTCGGAGAGCTTCACATCGCGGCCCACCTCGGTGTTGCAATGGAAGGTCACGCCCTCCGCGCCGAGCTGCGAGATGCGCCTGTCCAGAACATGCTTCTCCAGCTTGAAGTCGGGAATGCCATAGCGCAGCAGGCCGCCGGGGCGGGCGTTCTTTTCATAGACGTGCACCTCATGGCCCGCGCGCGCCAGCTGCTGGGCGGCGGCCAGGCCCGCCGGGCCGGAGCCGATGATGGCGACGCGCTTGCCGGTGGATTTTTCCGCCGGCAGGGGGATGATCCAGTTTTCGCTCCAGCCCTTTTCGGCCAGCTGATATTCGATGGTCTTGATGGTGACGGGGATGTCCTCGAGATTCAGCGTGCAGCCGGCCTCACAGGGGGCGGGGCAGACGCGGCCCGTCACCTCGGGGAAATTGTTGGTGGTGTGCAGATTGGCCACCGCGTCCTTCCAGTCGCCGCGATAGGTGAGGTCGTTCCAGTCCGGGATCTGGTTGTTGACCGGGCAGGCGTTGTGACAGAAGGGCACGCCGCAATCCATGCAGCGGGCGGCCTGTTTCTCCGTCTCGCGGTCATCCAGCGGGATGGTGAACTCGCGGAAGTGGCGGATGCGGTCGCCCGCCGGGCGATAGGAGCGGTCATGGCGTTGGATTTCGAGAAATCCCGTGATCTTGCCCATGATTTCTTGATCCTTCTCAGTGTCTGCTCCGGGCCCGCGCCGCGCATGTGACCACGGGGCGCGGGCCCGGATGAAAAGCGGTTCAGGCCGTGGTCAGCTTTTGGACAGGCCGATTTCCTTGTCCAGATCGCCCGCCTGGGCGCGCATCTGCTCCATCTCGGCCAGAGCGCGGCGGTATTCCACCGGCATGACCTTGACGAATTTCGGCAGGGTCTCTTCCCAGTTTTCGAGAATGCGGGCCGCCGTTTCCGAGTTGGTGTAGCGGCGGTGGTTCTCCAGCAGGGCGCGCAGGCGCGCGGCGTCGTGGCCGGTCATGTCGCGCATGATGTCCACCCGCCCGTGGGTCTCCAGATCGGAGGTCTGATGCTGGCGCTCGGAGGCCTCTTCCTCTTCCGCGGGCACCGGCTCCAGATCGACCATGGCCATGTTGCAGCGTTTTTCGAAATCGCCTTCCTCGTCCAGCACATAGGCGATGCCGCCGGACATGCCCGCGGCGAAGTTGCGCCCGGTGGGGCCGATGACGACGACAACGCCGCCGGTCATGTATTCGCAGCCGTGATCGCCGACGCCCTCGACGACCGCCATGGCGCCGGAATTGCGCACCGCGAAGCGCTCGCCGGCGACGCCGCGCAGGTAGCACTCGCCGGTGATGGCTCCATAAAGCAGGGTGTTGCCGGCGATGATGCTCTCTTCCGGCGTGATGCCGGATTCGTGCGGCGGGCGGACGATGACGCGGCCGCCGGAGAGGCCCTTGCCCACGTAGTCGTTGGCCTCGCCAATCAGATCCAGGGTGACGCCGTGCGCCAGCCATGCGCCGAAGCTCTGCCCGGCGGTGCCGCGCAGGGTGAAATGGATGGTGTCATCGGGCAGGCCCTTGTGGCTGAAGCGTCTGGCCACCTCGCCGGAGAGCATGGCGCCGATGGTGCGGTCGGTGTTCTTCACGTCCAGTTCGGCGGAAACGGGCTTTTTCTCCTCCAGCGCCGGGGCGGCCAGCTCGATGAGCTTGCGGTCGAGAATATCGTCTATTGGGTGCTTTTGCGTCTCGCAATGATAGACGGCGACATCCTCCGGCTCGTCCGGCCTGGCGAAGACGCGGGAGAAGTCCAGCCCCCTGGCCTTCCAGTGGCCGAGCGCCTCTTCCTTGTCGAGGCATTCGGTGCGGCCGATCATTTCGTTCATGGTGCGGAAGCCCATTTTCGCCATGTATTCGCGCACCTCTTCGGCCACGTAGAAGAAGTAGTTGATGACGTGCTCGGGCTTGCCCCGGAAACGGCGGCGCAGCTCCGGGTCCTGGGTGGCCACGCCCGCCGGGCAGGTGTTGAGATGGCACTTGCGCATCATGATGCAGCCTTCGGCGATCAGCGGGGCGGTGGCGAAGCCGAACTCGTCCGCGCCGAGCAGCGCGCCCACGACCACGTCGCGCCCGGTGCGCAGGCCGCCGTCCACCTGCACGGCGATGCGCCCGCGCAGATGGTTGAGCACCAGCGTCTGCTGGGTTTCGGCCAGGCCGATCTCCCAGGGGCTTCCGGCGTGCTTGATGGAGGTCAGCGGCGAAGCGCCGGTGCCGCCGTCGAAGCCGGAGATGGTGACGTGATCGGCGCGCGCCTTGGAGACGCCTGCGGCCACGGTGCCGACGCCGATCTCGGAAACCAGCTTGACGGAGATGTCAGCCTTCGGATTGACGTTCTTCAGGTCGTAGATGAGCTGCGCCAGATCCTCGATGGAATAGATGTCATGATGCGGCGGCGGCGAGATGAGGCCGACGCCGGGGGTGGAGTGGCGCACCCGGGCGATCACCGGATTGACCTTGTGGCCGGGCAGCTGGCCGCCCTCGCCGGGCTTGGCGCCCTGGGCCATCTTGATCTGGATGGCGTCGGCGTTGACCAGATATTCGGTGGTCACGCCGAAGCGGCCGGAAGCCACCTGCTTGATGGCCGAGCGCTCCGAATCGCCGTTGGGCAGCGGCTTGAAGCGGTCGGGCTCCTCGCCGCCCTCGCCGGTGTTGGACTTGGCGCCCATGCGGTTCATGGCGATCGCCAGCGTGGTGTGGGCC
>JALUFY010000336.1 GCA_027051995.1 Hyphomicrobiales bacterium | reverse complement strand
GCCCATACGCCAGGGCATAGGCCAGAAGCGCCCATGTGGCGTTCAGATAAATCCCCGCCAGATGCAGCATGAAGCCGGTGGCCAGCCCCAGAGCGGGGCCGGTGATCTGCAAAATGGTATAGGCCCCGATGCGCTGCGCCGTGCGGTCCCGTTCTGCCATGTGGTTGGTCACCGAGCGGGTGCTCATGAACAACCCGGCGGCGATGACCAGTCCGGCAGACGGCGGCAGATCAAGCACCAGGGCGATGACGATCAAGGACAAAATGAAGTTGAGCGCTCCGGCCAGGGCGATGATCAGGTTTTCCGCCGCGTGATAGCTGGCCCTGTCCGCAGCAGCCCCCTCGCCGTAATGGCGCAGGGCGTAGGCCGAGAACCACGACAGGAACAGAAGATAGCCCAGCTCCTGAGCCGCCGTCAGCAGGGTGAAGGCTCCCATCTCCATCGGCGGCAGCCACCAGGCCCAGGCGAGAATGGCGAGAAACTGCGCCAGCGGGCCGATGATCTGCGCGGGCAGATAGAGCAGCGTCTGGCGGATCAGCATAACCCGGCCTCCCGCGCCCCGGCGGCGGCGCTCAGGCGGGCCAGCAGGGCGATAATGGCCGATCTGTCGGCCTCCGCCCGGGCGTTCCACAGGCTGATGTTGGCCCGCGCCTCTTCCGCGAAGCGCGCCGCCGCGTCCGCGCCGCTCAGCACGGCGGCGATCCGTTCCGCCGCGTCTCCCGGGCGCGCCGGGTTTATGAACACCCCGCCCGATTGCAGGACTTCGCGGAACACCGGCGCATCCGGCGCGATGACGGGCAGCCCGGCGTATTGCGCCTCCAGCAGTGGCAGACCCAGCCCCTCGTCATGGGATGTGGTGATGAAGGCGTCCGCCGAATGCATGATGCGGCGGATGGCTTCTTCCGGCTGATAGCCATGCAGAACCACGCCCTCCCTGCCGCGCAGGGCCCCGGCCACGCCGCCCCAGCCCTCCCGGCCGATGATGTCCAGCCTGGCCCGCGCGAACCCCTTGCCGCGCAGGGCGGCGATGATCTCCGCCGCCGCCAGCAGATTCTTGCGCGGCTCCAGCGTGCCCAGGGCCACGAGACGCAAGACCCCGCCCGGCGCGGAACGCCCGGCGCGTCCGGCGTCATTCAGCCCGAAGACATTGCGCACGCGCGGCCTGTAGAGATGGATTTGCGCATCCGCGCGGGCGAAACGGGCCAGTTCATTGGCCGTGCTGCGCGAATTGACGAAAAAGCGCGGCAGCCGCCGTACCGCGTGGCGGAATGCCGGGGCCATGTAAAGCCGCGCCCTGGCAGAGAGATCCGCCCGGCGGGTGAGCAGGAACAGGTCATGGATGTAGGGAATGACCCGCGCGCCGAAGCGCGACAATACCAGCGATGGCGGAAAACCCGGACACAGGGCGATGGCTCCCGGATCGCGCGCCAGACGGGCCGGCAGCGACACATATTGCCCGGCCACCAGCCCCGCCGTCCCCTTCATTGGCGGGCCAACGGGGCGCACCGGCAGGGGCGAGAGGGCCTGTTGCGAAAACAGTTCGGCGCTGATGCGCTCAATGCCGGTGACGGCGCGGCCCATGTGGGTGGCGTCCACGTAAATCACGCCCCCGCAAGCGGAAGGCCGCGCGGCCTTCGCATGTGTTTCGTGGCTGTTCATTGGGCCGCTTCCCGCACATGTTCCCATGCGCCGCCGGTGGAAAGGCCGCGGGACGCGCCCAGGTTCCACACCACGCCGCTGCTGATGCCGGAGGCGGCGATGAGCCCCGCGGCCTCGCGCATGGCGGGCGCGCGGGAGGCCTCCCGCGCGGCCACCAGCAGAATGCCGTCGAGCAGCGAGACGAGATCGAAGGTGTTTTCGGCCCGCGAAACGGGCGTGGCGTCGAAGATCACCATGTCATACTGGCCGCGCAGCTGGGCCAGCCAGTCATGAAAGGCCCGGGCCGAATCCCTGGCCGGGCGGAAGTTCTCCGGCATGGCCAGCGAGAGCACGTCGATGCCGGTGTCGGGATCGCGCGAGATCAGCGCCTCCGGGCGCACCCAGCCGAGCAGCGCCTGGCGCACATCCGCCCGCGAGCCCGGCACAAGGGCGCGCGTCAGATGCGGATTCACGCGGTTGGCGTCCACCAGCAGCACCTTGCGGTTGCGCAGCGCCGCGGCGGTGGTCAGCGCCCAGGCCAGGCTCGTCGCGCCCTGTCCGGGCTCCGGCGCGGTGATGGCCACGGCCCGGCGGTTGCCCAGCATGTCGAGAATGGCGAAGACCGCTTCGGCATAGGCCGCCCGCCCCATTCCGGCGGGCTGCATGAGGGTTTCGAAAATCTCGTGGAAAAGACCATCGGCGCCGCCGCGCGTCATGGGCAGAACGGGCAGCGTGGCCAGCACCGGCAGACCATCCGCCACGGCCGGAGCCGCGGGCGGCGGCGCGGGCATGGCCACGGGCGGGGCGGCGATGGCGGCGGGCGGAGCCTGCGCCGGGATGGGCGCGGGCG
>JALUFY010000335.1 GCA_027051995.1 Hyphomicrobiales bacterium | reverse complement strand
TTTCACGTGTTAATTGATTCGTTATATATATCTTAAATTGCAGGTGTTAAGCAATACTTACCCTTGCTTGCGCAATTGCCGCCTTTCAGCAGCTTCGAACGCCAATCGCTGAAGGTTTCAATCGCGTATTAACAATTTGCCCTTACGGTCAGCCCATCCCGGGGGCACGCCATTGAAAAGGAACCGGGGCTGAAATGCGCGCGAGAAAAAAACCAGAGGCAACCGCCAAACCTTCGGAAAAACCGCGGGGCCTGCCCGCCCTGCCGCAATCCAGGTTGCGCCAGCTCGGCGACGAATTGCTCAGACTGACCGAGGCCTTCGGCTGGATCAGCCGCAACGGCCATGACATCATGCTCTGCCGCGGCCGCTCGCGTGACATCTTTGGCGTCCCCCTGCCCGAAGACGCCACGATGGACACCATCCTGGCCTTTTTCTCCCGCTCCGGCCGCGCCGCCCTGCGCCAGGCCATCATCGCCTGCCTCAACCGGGGCAAACCCTGGGACATCGATCTGGAAGTGGCCTCCGGCCCCGGCAAGGGCAACTGGCTGCGCGCCTCCGGCACGGCCATGGACATCGACGGCGTGCGCCATCTCACCGGCGTGTTCAGAAACGTCAACAAGGTCAGAAAGATCGAAAGCCGCCTGGCCCGCGAAACCCGCGAGAAGACCCTGGCCAACCAGATGCTGGCCCAGCTTCTCGACGTGCTGCCCAACGCCATCGCCGCCTATGATCCGCAGGACAGGCTGGTCTTCTACAACAAGCAGTATCCCCTCTATTACGACAAGGCCGCCCCGGCCATCCGCATCGGCGAGAAATACGACAACATCCTCAAGCTCGCGGTGGAAAAGGGCCAATACGCCCATGTCGATCCGGAAAAGGCGAAGAGCCGCGAATGGATGCGCTCGCGCCTGCTGCGCCACAAGAAGGGCATGAAACGCGATCTCGTCCAGCAGCTGTCCTCCGGCCGCTGGGTGCAGGTGCGCGAGCGCAAGTCGGCCAATGGCTACACGGTTTTCGTCAGCACCGACATTTCCAGCCTGAAAAGGGCCGAGGAGCGCATCCGCCTGCAGGCCGAGCATGATTCCCTCACCGGCCTGCTGAACCGCTCCAGCTTCATGAAGGAGTTCGGCGCTTTCCTCAAGCACCGCCGCCGCGCGGGAACGGATTCAGGGTGTGTTATCCTGCTTGATCTGGATCACTTCAAGTCCATCAACGACACGCTCGGCCATCACATGGGCGACGCCCTGCTCACCGCCATGGCGAAAAGGATCAAGGACGCCACCCGCGCCACCGATCTGGCCGCCCGCCTGGGCGGCGATGAATTCGCCATCTTCCTGCCCGACGTCACGGCGGACAACTACGAAATCGTCGCCGAGAAGATTCACCGCGCCCTGACGGAAAAACTCCCCCTTGGCAGCGAGACGCTGCACCCGGGCGTCTCCATGGGCGTCGCCCTGGTCACATCCGCCGACAAGGATCCGGATACCCTCATCCGCAAGGCCGACACCGCCCTGTTCAAGGCCAAGAAGGCCGGCCGCAATGGCTGGCGCAACTTTGACCGGGCCCTCCAGCAGCGCCGCGAGCGCCGCCGCTACATCATCAACGGCCTGCGCGAGGCCATAGCCCGCCAGGAATTCGACATTTACCTTCAGCCGCAAATATCCTTCACCGACCGCGCTCATGCCGGCTTCGAGGTGCTGGCCCGCTGGACACATGAAGGCAAGCCCGTCTCCCCCGCCGAGTTCATCCCCATATCGGAAACCAACGGCATGATACTGGACATCGGCCGCATCATTCTGGCCAAGTCCTTCAGCTGGTTCGCCACCATGAAGCAGCGCGGCGTCCACCCCGGCCGCATCGCCGTCAACATCTCGCCGGTGCAGATGAAATGCGCCAAGTTCATCGGCTCCCTGCGCGGCGCGCTGGAGATGTATGGGCTCAAGCCCCGCGAGGTGGAAATCGAAGTCACCGAAACCGCCATCATAGGCCGCGATGAAGACATCATCGAACGCCGCCTGAAGGAGCTGGCGGACATGGGGCTGGAGATCGCCCTGGACGACTTCGGCACTGGCAACGCCACCTTTTCGCACCTCAAGCGCTTCCCCATCAAACGGCTGAAAATCGACAAGGTATTCGTCGATGACATCGGCAGGAACGCCGAGAACACCATCATCACCCAGGCCATCATCAATCTGGCGCATAACCTTGGCATGGAAGTTATCGCCGAGGGCATCGAAACCGCCGCCCAGAACAGCTTCCTGCACATCAACGGCTGCGACATCGCCCAAGGCTATTTTCATTCCCGTCCCCTGCCCCTGCCCAAGGCTGAAAAGTGGCTGAAAACCTATCATCCCGCACTCCCCGAACGCCCGGTCAGCGCCGTGATCTGACCCCGCCGTTTTCGCGCCATTTCAGCGGAACACGCCTCCGCCCGAAAAATTTTATCCTGACCCCGCCAAGGCTTCGCCGGTATCCGTCATGACATCCATC
>JALUFY010000334.1 GCA_027051995.1 Hyphomicrobiales bacterium | reverse complement strand
GCCCCCGGCCGCCGCCGGAGAGCCGCAAGGTGAACAGCCCGACGCGGAGGAAACCGCCGGAGCGGAGGAGCCGGGCGATGCGCCCGGGACGGAAGACGGGCGGGACGCGGTTGAAGCGGAAAAGGCCGCCCCGCCGCCGGAAGAAGAAGAGCGCCCGTCGGATGCGCCCGTTGAAGAAGAATCCGCCGGAGAAGATCCGGCCGGAGAAGAGCCCGTTGAGGAAGACGGGGAAGAGAACAGCCCCGCCGCGCCGGAAAAGATTCAAGAACATCAGGATGAGGAAAAGGGCGGGGGGTGAGAACGTTCTCAGGCGTGGCCCGCGCCGGATGACAGGTTGCCAAGATCGACGCCCATCCGCGCCAGCGCCTTCTCGTAGCGCTCTTCCGGGCGCGCGCCGAACAGGATGTCCTCGCCCGCCTCGCAAGTCAGCCAGCCGTTCTGGGCGATTTCCGCTTCCAGCTGCCCCGGCCCCCATCCGGCGTATCCCAGCGCCAGCAGCGCATGCCTCGGCCCTTCGCCCATGGCCATGGCGCGCAGCACGTCCAGCGTCGCCGTCAGCCCGATGGAGGCGTTGATGGGCATGGTGCCTTCCGGCAGATAGTAGTCGGACGAATGCAACACGAAGCCGCGCCCGGGCTCCACCGGCCCGCCCACCAGCACCGGCTTGGTGCGCAATCCGGCCGGCAGCCGGATCTGCTCCGGCCCCTTGAGAATGTCCAGCTGCTCCAGCAGCCCGGCGAAATCGATCTCGTCCGACGGCTTGTTGACGACAAGGCCCATGGCCCCCTCGCTGGTATGGGCGCACATGTAGATGAGCGTGCGCGCAAAGCGCGGATCGCCGATATCGGGCATGGCGATGAGAAACTGCCCGCTGAATGTCTGCGCCTGTTCCATGCGCGCCAATATGGAGGGAAATTGCGCAAAAGTCGTGGCGTTGCGGCCCGTTCACGGAACTTGACGCGATTGTGAAACCGCCGCGTCATTTGCGTTCAGGACTCCGCAGGCTTTTCCGGCTAGATTGGCTGCCCGATACCATCGTAAGCCCCATTGCCGGAAACGCCCATGCGCGCCTTCTTCGCCAGATTGTCCATTGTCCTTGCGCTCGCGGCGGCCCTGCCCGCCCTGGCCGGGGGTAGCGCGCGTCCGGCCAGCGCCGCCGCCAGCGAAGCGGTTTTCGATCATTCCATAGTTCGCCTCATGGATGGCGGAAACATTGATGGCGAACGCATGGCCGGTGTGGACATCAGGCTGAGGGATGGCTGGAAGACCTATTGGCGCGTGCCCGGAGATGCCGGAGCGCCGCCGGTGTTCGACTGGTCGAAGTCGGAAAATCTCGCCTCCGCGACGGTGCTCTGGCCCGCGCCGAAGCGCTATGCCGATCCCGAGGCCGGAGAGGCCATAGGCTACAAGCACCGCGTCGTCTTCCCCGTGCGCGTCAGGGCCAGGGACGCCGGCAAGCCCGTCATCCTGCGCCTGTCCCTGGATTACGCCCTGTGCAAGGAAATGTGCATCCCCGCCCACGCGGATCTGGAAATAACGCTCCCTGCGCGCGCCGCGCCCGATGCCGCCGATAGCGCCCTGCTGGCCAAATTCATCAAACAGGTGCCCGTGCGCGATGGCGCCGGTATCATGGTCGCCTGGGCGCGCATGCGCTCCGCCCACCGCCGCCCGGAGCTGGTCGTCGCCCTGAAGGGCGAAGGGCTCGATGAAATGACGGAGATTTATGTCGAGGGTCCGCCCCTGGCCTCTTTTTGCCATCCGCGCTTCATCTCGGCGAAGGACGGCGTGGCCAGATACTTCCTCCCCGTGGACGGCATCACCGGGCCGGACGATCTGAAGGGCGAAACCCTGACCCTGACCATCGTCTCATCCAAAAGCCGGATTGAGCGGCGCGTCAAACTCCCTTAAAGTGCTTCTGAAAATCATTTTAATCAACGAAGCAGCAAGAGGGATCTCAGACATGACCATCGAAAAAGGCCAGAAACTGCCTGACGCCACCTTCCTCACCATGACCCCGGACGGCCCCGGCCCGGTGACCACGGACGAATATTTTTCCGGCCGCAAGGTGGTGCTTTTCGCCATCCCCGGCGCCTTCACCCCCACCTGCGCGGCGCGCCACATTCCCTCCTACGTGGAAAACATCGACGCCCTGAAGGCGAAGGGCGTGGACGCCGTGGCCTGCACGGCGGTCAATGACGTCTTCGTCATGGACGCCCAGGCTGAAGCCGCGAAGGCCAGGGGCAAGATCGATTTTCTCGCCGACGGCAACGGTGATTTCGCGAAGGCGGCGGGCCTCGATCTGGACGCCTCCGGCCTTGGCCTCGGCACCCGCTCGCACCGCTATGCGATGATCGTCGATGACGGCGTGGTCACGGAAATCTTCATCGAGCCGAACCCCGGCGAGATGACTGTCTCCGGCGCGCAAGAAGTCCTCAAGGCGCTTTAGGCGAAAGCCGCTGGGTCCTCGAAGGGGCTCAAGGGAAAAATACTGCTGCCG
>JALUFY010000333.1 GCA_027051995.1 Hyphomicrobiales bacterium | reverse complement strand
CAGGGAGGCGCGCGTCATCATCATCGCCGCCGAGGGGCGCGGATATTGCGGCGGGCATGACCTGAAGGAGCTGCACGCGCACCGCGCCGACGATGACGGCGGGCGCGCCTTCTTCATCAAGCTGTTCGACGCCTGCACGGAGCTGATGACGGATATCGTCGAGGGGCCGAAGGTGGTCATCGCCCAGGTGCAGGGCGTGGCCACGGCGGCCGGCGGGCAGCTGGCGGCCAGTTGCGACATCGTGGTGGCGGCGCGGGACGCGCGCTTTGGCGTCAACGGCGTCTCCTCCGGCCTGTTCTGCTCAACGCCCATGGTGGCCCTGTCGCGCGCCATCGGGCGCAAGAAATGCATCGAGCTTTTGACCACCGGGCGGCTGATGGACGCTGAAGAGGCGCGCCAGGCCGGGCTGGTCAATCATGTGGCTGACGCGGAGAACCTTGAGGAAAAGACCCTGGAGCTGGCGCGCATGGTGGCGCGAAAATCCACCGCCGTGGTGGCGCTGGGCAAGCGGGCCTTCTACCGCCAGGCGGAGATGAGCATGGAAGACGCCTACGCCTATACGCGCGGCGTCATTGTCGAGAACCTGATGATGCATGACGCCGAAGAAGGCATCCGCGCCTTCGTGGAGAAGCGCGCGCCGGAATGGAAAGACAAATGAACCACGACGCCTATGACGACGCATATCTGGCCGGCATCCTGCGCGAGGTGAAGACCATCGCCCTGGTGGGAGCCTCGCCAAAGCCCGAGCGGCCATCGCACGAGGTGATGGAATTTCTTCTGAGCAAGGGATACCGCGTCATTCCGGTCAATCCCGGCCAGGCGGGCAAAACGATTCTGGGGCAGACCGTCTGCGCCTCCCTCGCCGAACTGCCCGGCCCGGTGGACATGATCGACATTTTCCGCAATTCACAAGCGGCGGGCGGCGTGGTGGACGCAGCACTTGCGCTATCTCCCCCGCCTAAGGTGATCTGGATGCAAAAGGGCGTGCGCAATGACGAAGCGGCTTCGCGGGCGGAGGCGGCGGGCGTGAGCGTGGTCATGAACCGCTGCCCGAAGATCGAGATTCCGCGCCTGGGGATCGGGTGAGCCGCCGTGGAAACTTCGCCGTTCGTTTTTTATAACGAACGTATTGTATTCCAAACGCTACGATGATACCGTGCCTTCCGCTGATACAAGAACGCGGGAGAAACAGACCCATGAGCGATGCAAAACAGCCTGGCTTCGATACTCTGGCCATTCACGCCGGAACACAGCCCGACCCGGCCACCGGGGCGCGCGTCACGCCGATCTATCAGACGACGGCCTATGTGTTCCGCGATTCCGAACACGCGGCCAATCTCTTCGCGCTGAAGGAATTCGGCAACATCTACACGCGCATCATGAACCCCACGCAGGAGGCGCTGGAGGGCAAGGTGGCGGCGCTGGAGGGCGGCTCCGCGGCGCTGGCAGTGGCCTCGGGCCACGCGGCGCAGCTTCTGACCATGCATTGCCTGATGCAACCGGGCGAGGAGTTCATCGCCGCGCGCCAGCTTTATGGCGGCTCCATCAACCAGTTCAATCATTCCTTCAAGTCCTTCGGCTGGAACGTGGCCTGGGCGGACGCCGATGATCCCGGCAGCTTCCGCAAGGCGCTGACGGAAAAGACGAAGGCCATCTATATTGAATCAGTGGCCAATCCTTCCGGCCAGATCACCGACATCGAAGCCATCGCCGCCGTGGCGAAAGAGGCCGGCGTGCCGCTGATCGTGGACAACACCATGGCCACGCCCTATCTGATCCGGCCCATCGAACACGGGGCCAACATCGTGCTGCATTCGCTGACCAAGTTCATGGGCGGGCATGGCAACTCCATGGGCGGAGCCATCGTCGATGGCGGCAACTTCGACTGGGCCGCGGGCGGCAGGTATCCGCTGCTCACCGAGCCCAACGCCTCCTACAACGGGCTGAAGCTTTACGAGACCTTCGGCCCCATAACGCTCGCCATCGCCGCGCGGGTGCTGGGCCTGCGCGATCTGGGCCCGGCCATCGCGCCGCAGAACGCCTTCAACATCCTCACCGGCATGGAGACGCTGGGCCTGCGCATGCGGCGCCATTGCGACAACGCGCTGACGGTGGCCGAATGGCTGGAGAGCGACGAGCGGGTGGCCTGGGTGCGCTATTCGGGGCTGAAATCCTCGCCGTGGCATGATTTGCAGCAAAAATACTGCCCGAAGGGGGCCGGATCGGTCTTCACCTTCGGGCTGAAGGGCGGCTATGACGCCGGCGTGCATCTGGTGAACAATGTCAAGCTGTTCTCGCATCTGGCCAATATCGGCGATACCCGCTCGCTCATCATCCATCCGGCCTCCACCACGCATTCACAGCTCAGCGAGGAACAGCTCGTGGCGGCCGGCGCGGGGCCGGAAGTCATCCGCCTGTCCATCGGCATCGAGGATGCCGGGGATCTGATCGCCGATCTGGATCAGGCGATGACCTAGGAGCTGGCTCAATAGATGCG
>JALUFY010000332.1 GCA_027051995.1 Hyphomicrobiales bacterium | reverse complement strand
TGTGCGCATAGGCCCCGGCCACCTGCTTCATGTCATGGCCGCGCATGCGTGTGGCCAGCAGCGACTGGTGGGCGTCGCGCATGGTTGTGTCGGTGAGCAGAAGGCGCTTTTGCGCCAGCATCCATTTGGCCACGGCTTCCGGCCCCCGCTCGTCCAGAATGGCCTTGGCCGTGCCTTCATGCGGCGGCGCGCCGGCCTCATGCTCCGGGGCCTTGATGAGCGGCAGATGCGTCCTCGGCCTGGGGCGGCCCTCCACCTCCGGATTGCCGTTGACGATGACGTTGCCAAGGAAATTGAGCAGCCTTGTCGCCCGGTCGCGCCGGTGCGGCAGCCGGAAAAGCTCCGGCGTTTCGTCGATGAAGCGCGTCGTGTAGGAGGCCTCGGCGAATTTCGGATGGCTCAGCAGATTGAGCACGAAGGGAATGTTGCTGGCCACGCCGCGAATGCGGAACTCGCGCAGCCCCCGCTTCATGCGCTCGATGGCCTCAACGGGCGTGGCCGCCCAGGCGGTGATCTTCACCAGCAGGCTGTCATAGAAGCGGGTGATGACCGCGCCGTTGTAGGCCGTGCCGCCGTCCAGCCGGATACCGAAGCCGGAGGCCGAGCGGTAGGCCGAGATGCGCCCGTAGTCCGGCACGAAGTTGTTCAGCGGGTCTTCGGTGGTCACCCGGCATTGCAGGGCGTGGCCATTGAGCGCGATATGGGCCTGATCGGGCACGAAGCAGCTCTCCGATTCGCCGATCTTCGCCCCCTCGGCGATGCGGATCTGCGCCTTGACGATGTCGATACCGGTGACCTCCTCGGTCACCGTATGCTCCACCTGAATGCGCGGATTGACCTCGATGAAGTAGAACGCGCCCGTATCGGCGTCCATCAGGAACTCCACCGTGCCGGCGTTGACGTATCCCGCCTGCCGGCCGATCCTCAGCGCCGCCTCGCACAGCTCCACCCGCCGGGCGTCATCCAGATAGGGCGCGGGCGCGCGCTCCACCACCTTCTGATTGCGCCGCTGCACCGTGCAGTCGCGCTCGAACAGATGCACCAGATTGCCGTGCGCGTCGCCCAGAAGCTGCACCTCAACATGGCGCGCCCGCTCCACCAGCTTTTCCAGATAGACCTCGTCGTTGCCGAAGGCGTTTTGCGCCTCGCGGCGGCCCTCCAGAACGCTGTGCTCAAGCTCGTCCTCGGAGCGGATGATGCGCATGCCGCGCCCGCCGCCGCCCCAGCTGGCCTTGAGCATCACCGGATAGCCCACTTCCGCCGCCATGCGGCGCGCCTCGTCCATGTCATCCGGCAAGGGCCCGGTGGCCGGCATGACCGGCGCGCCGGACTTCAGCGCCAGCTCGCGCGCCGAAACCTTGTTGCCCAGTGCCCGCATGACGGAAGACGGCGGGCCGATCCAGATCAGCCCGGCCTCCTTCACCGCGTCGGCGAAGTCCGGGTTTTCCGACAGAAAGCCATAGCCGGGATGAATGGCGTCCGCCCCAGATTCCTTGGCCACCCGCAGGATTTCATCGATGCTCAGATAGGCCTTCACCGGCCCCAGATCATGGCCGACCAGATAGGCCTCGTCGGATTTGAAACGGTGCAGCGAGAGGCGGTCTTCGTCGGCGTAGATGGCGACGGTTCCGATGCCAAGCTCGTTGGCCGCCCGCATGACGCGGATGGCGATCTCGCCCCGGTTGGCGACGAGCAGCTTCTTGATCTTGCGGGATTTGCGGCTGGCGGTCACGAATACATTCCTCTCGTTGTGGCCGTCATTTCAGTATGCGCATGACATATCGCATTTGCCGCATGCGAACCAGTGCCAAAAGGTTACAAGGCGCCCTCCGCCATAAAATCCCCGCCGGATGGCCGCCGCGCCATTGACAAATGGGGCAGAGGTCAACAAACTGTGCCAGATTCAACCCATGCGGGGCTCCGTTCGGCCTAAAACAGGCGTCCGCATGCGCAATGGCAACCACAGCATCCAGGGAGGGAAACCGGATGGACAAGGCCCTTGTCATAGATGTCGGCAAATGCACCGGCTGCCGCCAGTGCGAGCTGGCGTGCTCCTACGAGCATACCGGCACGTTCAACCCGGCGCGTTCGCGCATCACCGTCTTCGATTTTCACGAGAAGGCGCGCTTCGTGCCCTATACCTGCACCCAGTGCGATCAGGCCTGGTGCCAGCAGGTCTGCCCGGTGGGCGCGATCAGCAACGAGAACGGCGTGAAGGTGGTTGACGCGGCCACCTGCGTGGGCTGCAAGGTGTGCACCATCGCCTGCCCGTTTGGCACGGTCAATTATGAGCCCGCCTCCGGCAAGGTCATCAAGTGCGATCTGTGCGGCGGCGATCCGGCCTGCGCCAGGGCCTGCCCGACGGAGGCCATCGTCTTCGCCGACGTGGCCGTGCAGGGCTTCGAGAAAATGCGCGCCTGGGCGGAGAAGACCGACACCGCCCCGCAGGCATCCGCTTAGAGCAGCTTCAGGGAGGAAGAACATCATGGCATGGGCCAGAAAGATCCTGCGCGTGAACCTCACTGAAGGCACGTGCAAAAGCGAACCGCTCAACATGGAATGGGCGATGCAGTATCTGGGCCAGCGCGGGCTGGCCACCAAGTATTTCGTCGAGGAGGTGGACCCGAAGGTTGATCCGCTCTCGCCGGAAAACAAGCTGATCATGACGACGGGGCCGCTGACCGGCACCAACGCCTCCACGGCGGCGCGCTATTCGGTGGTCACCAAGGGGCCGCTGACCAATTGCATCGCCTGCTCCAACTCCGGCGGCTACTTCGGCGCGGAGCTGAAGAACGCCGGCTGGGACATGATCATTTTCGAGGGCAGGGCGGACAAGCCCGTCTATCTGGTCATCAACGACGACGAGGCGGAGCTGCATGACGCCTCGGAGCTGTGGGGCAAGTCCGTGTGGCATGCCGACGACTGGATCAAGGAGAAGCATCAGGAGCCGATGTTCCAGATCGCCGCCATCGGCGTGCCGGGAGAGGCGGGCGTGCTCTTCTCCGCCGTGGTCAACAACAAGCACCGCGCCGCCGGGCGCTCCGGCGTCGGCACGGTCATGGGCTCGAAGAACCTCAAGGCGGTGGCCGTGCGCGGCACCAGGGGCATCAAGGTGCATGACCAGGAGGCCTTCGACAAGGCGGTGGCCGGCGCCAAGGCGGTGATCGCCGGCAACGCGGTGACCCACGAGGCCCTGCCGGCCTATGGCACCCAGGTGC
Organism: Hyphomicrobiales bacterium; assembly: GCA_027051995.1. Classification (GTDB taxonomy): domain Bacteria; phylum Pseudomonadota; class Alphaproteobacteria; order Rhizobiales; family Aestuariivirgaceae; genus Thermopetrobacter. The sequence goes on along the minus strand of JALUFY010000332.1, from coordinate 5,726 downwards.
TGATGAACATCATCAACGAGCTGGGCGCGCTTCCCACCCGCAACGCCCGGGATGTGCAGTTCGAGGGCGCCAACGACATCTCCGGCGAGGCCATGCACGAGCCGCGCCGCAGCGACGGCAAGCCCAATCTGGCGCGCAACGCCGGCTGCTTCGGCTGCACCATCGCCTGCGGGCGCATTTCGCAGATCGATCCGGCGCATTTCTCGGTCAAGGACAAGCCGCAGTATCACCATGCCTCCGGCGGCGTGGAATACGAAAACGCCTGGGCGCTGGGCGCCGATACCGGCGTCAACGATCTGGAGGCGCTGACCTACTGCAACTACCGCTGCAACGAGCACGCCATCGATCCGATCACCACCGGGGCGACCATCGCCTCGGCCATGGAGCTCTACAAGATCGGCGCGCTCACCGATGCGGAGACCGGCGGCGTCAAGATGGAGTTCGGCTCCGCCGAGGCGCTTGTCGCGGCGGTGGACGCCATCTGCGAGGGCACGGACTTCGGCAAGCTGCTGGGGCTGGGCTCGAAGCGGCTGTGCGAGAAGTTCGGCCATCCCGATCTGTCCATGTCGGTCAAGGGGCAGGAGTTCCCGGCCTATGATCCGCGCGGCATTCAGGGCATGGGCCTGACCTACGCCACCTCCAACCGCGGCGCGTGCCATCTGCGCTCCTACACCGTGGCTTCCGAGGTGCTGGGCATTCCGGAGAAGACCGATCCGCTGGTCACCGACGGCAAGGCCGGGCTGGTGAAGATCTTCCAGGATCTGACCGCTTTCGTCGACTCCTCCGGCCTGTGCATCTTCACCACCTTCGCCTGGTCGGCGGAGGACATCGCGCCGCAGATCGACGCCGCCTGCGAGGGCGACTGGTCTGTGGAGAACCTGATGACCGTCGGCGAGCGCATCTGGAACCTGGAGCGCAAGTTCAACATGGACGCGGGCATGACGGCGGAAGACGACACCCTGCCCAAGCGCATCCTGAAGGAAGCCGCCAAGACGGGCCCGGCGAAGGGTCTGGTCAACGGGCTGGACAAGATGCTGCCCGAATATTACGAGCTGCGCGGCTGGACGCCCGATGGCAAGCCCACCGAAGAGACGCTCTCGCGGCTTGGCATCTCCTGACGAAGACAAAGGCCGCCCGGAAGGCCCCGCGCTTTCCGGGCGGTTCGCGGTTTATGGCGGGCCTTTCGCGCGCCGGGGCGGCGCGGAGAGCGTATTGCGCGCGGCGTCATGGCGGACGGCCTGAACAAACAAGATAAAATCATTACGCAGGCGGCCTTTGTGGAGGAAACCTCATGCATCATCTCATCATAGGCGCGGGGCCGGCGGGCGTGCGGGCGGCGGAAGCCCTGCGCGCATACGATCCGCAAGCGAAGATCACCCTGATCGACGGCGAGGGCGAAGCGCCCTATTCGCGCATGGCCATTCCCTATTTCCTCTCTGGCAAGATCGGCGAGCAGGGCACATGGCTGCACAGGCCGCTGGAGTTCTACGCGGAAAACGGCATCGATCTGGTGCGCGGCCGCGCAGCCAAGGTGGACGCGGGGACGAAAACCGTCACCTTGGAGGATGGCCAGAGCCTGAGCTACGACAAGCTGCTGCTGGCCTCGGGCGCGCGCGCCGTCAATCCGCCGGTGGAAGGGCTGGAGGGCGATCTGGTGCATCATTGCTGGACGATCGATGACGCCCGCGCCATCGAAAAGCTTGCGGGCAAGGGCGCGCGCGTGACGCTCATGGGAGCGGGCTTCATCGGCTCCATCATTCTGGAGGCGCTGGTCATGAGGGGCGCCGATCTCACGGTGGTGGAGATCGAAGACCGCATGGTGCCGCGCATGCTGGACGAAACCGCCGGCAACATGCTCAAGGCCTGGTGCGAGAAGAAAGGCGTGAAGGTGCTCACCTCCACGCGCATCGGCGGCGTCTACGAAGGCGGCGGCGAGCTCAATATCGCCCTGTCCAACGGCGAGACGTTGAAGGCCGATCTGCTGGTGGTGGCGGCGGGCGTGACGCCCAACATCGAATGCATGGACGGCACGGGCGTGGAGAAGCGCACCGGCGTTGTGGTCAACGCGCGCATGGAAACCTCCCTGCCGGATGTCTGGGCGGCGGGCGATTGCGCCGAGGGCTGCGATTTCTCCACCGGTGATCTCTCCACCCTGGCCATTCAGCCGGTGGCCGTGGAGCAGGCGGTGATCGCGGCGAAAAACATGGCCGGTATCGAGGCGGAATATCACTGCGCCCTGCCGATGAACGTGCTGGAGACACTGGGGCTCGTCACCACCTCCTTCGGCAAGCATGACGGCCTGGAGGAGGGGGCGCGCGCCACGCTGCTGGACGCGGACGAATGGCGCTACATTCGCCTGGAGTTCAATGACGGCAAGTTGATTGGCGCGCAGACGGTGGGCCATGTCAGCATGGCCGGGTGCCTGCGCGGCCTCATTCAGGGCAGGATGCCGCTGGGGCCGTGGGAGGATGTGCTGAAGACCCAGCCCCACCGCGTCGCGGAGGCCTACGTCGATCTCTCGCGCGGCGTGTCGTAGGGCGCTCTTTCCTTTTGCGGAGGGCAAAGGCTTCTGAAAGCGGACAAATGACCATCACGCTGAAACTCTTCGCCACCTTGTCGAAATACCTGCCCGCCGGGGCGCGGCAGAACGTGCTGAGCCTTGATGTGGCCGAGGGGGCGAGCGTGGGGACGGTGCTTGATGATCTGGGCGTGCCGCGCGATCAGGTGCATCTGGCGCTGGTCGATGGCGTTTATGTGCCGCTTGATGAACTGGACGCGCGCCGGCTCAAGGCGGGCGAGACGCTGGCCGTCTGGCCGCCGGTGGCGGGCGGGTGATCGTTGTCCGCGACATGAGCATTTCGGCTTCGGAGTTCGCCCGCACGCTGCGCCAGTTCGCCAGGGATGAGCCGCTGGAGCAGGCCGGAACGGGCCGCTGGCGCATCGATGGGGCGCTCATTTCCATCGAGCCGCTGGAGCCCTTGCGCATCGGCGCGCTCATTCTGCCGCGTCAGCGCGTGCGCATCGATCTCTCCGCCATGCCCGGAGCGCGCCGCGCCGCCTTCCTGCACCGCTTCGGCATCTCCTTTCATCGCGGCGGCGGATAACCCCCTCCCCCGGCGGCGAATGTGTTTTCCCGTCCACGCATGCGCCAGCAGACAAGGCCGGAAAAAGGCCGCGCCCGGCAAGGCGCGGCCATTGGTGTTCTTCCAATCCTCGCGGAGGCGGCGGGCCGCCAGGCCCGCCCTGCCGTGAGCGGAATATGCCCCGCAATCATCCGCATCCAGCCGGACATTGCCTCCAGCGGATACACTTTCCGTCCGCGCATGCGTCCGCGGGCAAGGGCGCAAGGGGCCCCGCGCGGACAGCGCGCCCTCGCGGAGGCGGCGGGCCAAGGGTCCGCCCTGCCGTCAGCGGATTAATGCGAGTAGTATTCGACCACCAGGTGCGGCTCCATGTGCACCGGATAGGGCACGTCGGCCAGCTCCGGCACGCGCAGGAAGGTGGCGGTCATCTTCTTGTGATCCACCTCGATGTAGTCCGGCGTCTCGCGCTCGGCGGAGGCCACGGCCTCCAGCACCATCGGGATCTCGCGGGATTTCTCGCGCACCTCGATGACGTCGCCTTCCTTCACCCGGTAGGAGGGAATGGTCACCTTGCGGCCGTTGACCTTGACATGGCCGTGATTGACGAACTGGCGCGCCGCGAAGATGGTGGGCACGAACTTGGCGCGATAGACCACCGCGTCGAGACGGCGCTCCAGCAGGCCGATGATGTTCTCCGCCGTGTTGCCGCGCATGCGGTCGGCTTCCTTGAAGGTGCGCAGGAACTGCTTCTCGGTGATGTCGCCGTAATACTTCTTCAGCTTCTGCTTGGCGCGCAGATGGATGCCGTAATCCGAAAGCTTGCCGCGGCGGCGCTGGCCGTGCTGGCCGGGGCCGTATTCGCGCCGGTTCACCGGGCTCTTGGGGCGTCCCCATAGGTTCTCGCCCAGATAGCGGTCGATCTTGTATTTGGACTGATGGCGCTTGCCCGAATTCTTCTTGCCCATGAGGGTCTCTCCTTGAAGCCGTAAAACAAAAAATGGCGCGGACAGGCCGGACGGCCCCGCACCGGGGTGTATGAAGCTCGCCCTCCTCATCCCGCATCTCCCGGGCTGACAGGAACCGGCCCCCGAACGGCCGGCCCCGCGGGCAAGCAATGACGCGCGAGGGCCAAACGCCCCGCGCGCGCGTTTCATAGGCGCAAAGCCCCCGCTTCGTCAAGCAAATGATGAAAGCGCGAGATCAGGACGCATCCTTGAGCCGCCGGGCGATGCGCTTTTCCATTTCCTCGAAGGAAACAAGCCCGGCGCCTTCGTCCAGCTCCCGGCTGGCTTCGTCAAAGGCCGCGATATCTGCAAGCTCCCCGGCGGCCTCCGTGAGACGCCGGTATTCCTTTTCGCTGAGGATGACCAGCTTCTCCCCGCCCGGCGTGGTGATCCGCATCGGTTTGTTCATGTCAGCCGTCCTTGCTGGCAATAAGTGCCACTACGGCATAAAACAACATGATGTTTCCATCAGAACAAGAAGCTACCCTGCTCCCGCATCAACCACAACCATCTCCCCGAACCCTTCCCGGGCGAACACATCGCGCAGCTCCGGGGCAGCCGCCTCTTGCGAGGTGACGAAGGCGCGCCCGCCTGTTGCCCGCTCCCCTTCCGCATCGCCCGCTTTGGCCACTTCCAGGGCGCGCCGGGCTATGGCGGCGGAGGGGTCTATGAAGGACACCGGCCAGGGGGCCAGACGGCGGAAATCCTCGATCAGCAGCGGATAATGCGTGCAGCCCAGCACCACCTGATCGGTGCGCCCGCCCGCGCGTTGGGCGAAGACGGGGGCGATTTCGCGCGCGATTGCCTCATCCTCCACCGCCCGCCCCTTCAGCCGCGCCTCGGCCAGCGCCGCCAGCCTCGAAGCTCCGTGCAGGATCACCTCGCAGTGGAAGGCGTAGGTGTGAATGAGCATTTCGGTATATTCGCGCCGCACCGTGGAGGGCGTGGCCAGCACGCCGATGACGCCGCTTTTCGTGCGCTCCGCCGCCGGCTTGATGGCCGGCACCGTGCCGACGAAGGGCATATCATGCGCTGCCCTGAGCGCCGCCAGGGCGATCACCGAGGCGGTGTTGCACGCCACCACCACCACGTCCGGCCTCGCCTCTTCGATCAGCCTGCCCATGAGCGCCACGATGCGCGCCCGCAAATCCTCTTCCGCCCAGTCCCCGTAGGGAAAGGCCGCCGTGTCGGCGGCGTAGTCCAGCGCGATGTCCCCGCCGCCCGCCGCCTTCAGGGCGCGCGCCACGGTCAGCCCGCCGAGCCCGGAATCGAACACCAGAACGCGCCGCTTCGCGCCCCCGGCATTCTCTCCGCGCCTGCTCATGGCTACTGTTTCCTGTTCCTGTGACGCTGCCTGTTGCCCGATAGCGCCCGGATCAGCCCCCGGAAGGAGCGCACTTCCTGATCGGACAGCTCGGCGCGCTCGAACATGTTGCGCAGGTTGCGCACGATGGTGGGCCGCATGTCCGGAGAGCGGAAGAAGCCCGCCGCGTCCAGCTCCGATTCCAGATGTTCGAACATGCCGATCAGCTCGGCCTTGGTGGCCGGACGCGAATCCGGCATCTTCAGCCCCGGCGTCAGGGCCGGGGCCTCGTCCGTCTCCATGCCGACGCGCTCCCCCGCCTCGTGGCGATACCAC
>JALUFY010000331.1 GCA_027051995.1 Hyphomicrobiales bacterium | reverse complement strand
CCGGCCTTTTCGCCGCTGGCGAAACGGCCTGCGCCTCGGTGCACGGAGCCACCCGGCTGGGCACCAATTCGCTGACCGACATCGTGGTCTGCGGCCGCGCGGCGGCGCTGAGAGCGGCGCAAACCGTGACCTCCGGAGCGCTGCACAAGCCCCTGCCGAAGGACGCCGGGCTCTCCGGCCTTGAGCGGCTGGATGCGCTGCGCTTCGCCAATGGCGGCACGCCGACGGCGGAGCTGCGGCTGTCCATGCAAAGGGCCATGCAGCATTACTGCTCGGTGTTCCGCACCGGCGAGTCGCTGAACGAGGGGGTGGAGAAAATCCGCGAAATCTGGAATGGGCTGGATGACGTGCGCGTCTCCGACCGCTCGCTGATCTGGAACACCGATCTTGTGGAGACGCTGGAGTTCGCCAATCTGATCACCAACGCGGCGGCGACCATTCATTCGGCGGCGGAGCGCACCGAAAGCCGCGGCGCGCACGCGCGCGAGGATTATCCCGAGCGCGACGACAAGAACTGGATGAAGCACACGCTGGCCTGGGCGGAGAGCGGCAAGCGCCGGACGCGCCTGGATTACCGCCCGGTGCATACCTACACCCTTACGGACGAAGTGGAATACATCAAGCCGAAGAAGCGCGTCTATTGACGCGGGAGACGCGGCGATTTTCAAGGATTTGACCGATGGTCCAGTTCACACTGCCGAAGAATTCCAAAGTCGGGATGGGCAAGGTCTGGCCGAAGCCGGAAGGGGCGGGGCGGATCAAGGAATTCCGCATCTACCGGCATGATCCCGAGTCCGGCGAAAACCCGCGCGTGGACACCTATTTCGTCGATCTGGACGATTGCGGGCCGATGATCCTGCACGCGCTCATCAAGATCAAGGACGAGGTGGATCCCACTTTGACCTTCCGGCGCTCCTGCCGGGAGGGGATTTGCGGCTCCTGCGCGATGAACATCGGCGGCGAGAACGCGCTGGCCTGCATCCAGCCGATTGACAAATACAAGGGCGCGGTGCGCATCTATCCGCTGCCGCACATGCGCATCGTCAAGGATCTGGTGCCCGATCTGACGCTGCTTTACGCCCAGCACAGGCTGATCGAGCCCTGGCTGAAGACCGACACCCCCGCGCCGGAGCGCGAGTGGCTGCAATCGAAGGAGGACAGGGCCAAACTCGACGGGCTTTACGAATGCATTCTGTGCTTCTGCTGCGCCACGTCGTGCCCCTCCTACTGGTGGAACGCCGAGCGCTATCTCGGCCCGGCGGTGCTCATGCAGGCCTGGCGGTGGATCGCCGATTCGCGCGATGAGCGCGGCGGCGAGCGGCTGGACGAGCTGGAGGATCCCTTCCGGCTCTACCGCTGCCACACCATCATGAACTGCGTGCGGGTGTGCCCCAAGGGCCTGAATCCGGCGAAGGCCATCGCCGAGGTCAAGAAGAAGCTGGCGCAGCGGCGCTTCTGAGCGCGCCGGTTGCGCGCCGCTTTTCATCGCCGGGCGAATCGTCTACCCTGCGCGCATGGATGCTGGGGATGTCTGCGATATCTTTTCCGCCATTGGCCAGCCGAACAGGCTGGCCATATTGCGCTGTCTGGCGCCTTTTTCGCAGGGAGACGGCGCGCAGGGACTGCCCGCCGGGGAGATCGGGCGGCGGCTGAACATGGCGCCGGCGACCCTGTCGTTTCATCTCAAGGACATGACCTACAAGGGGCTGCTGTCGCAGCGCCGCGAGGGGCGGCGGCTCTTTTACGCCGTCAACATGCCCCGGCTCGTGGAGGCTCTGGACTATATCGTCGGCGAGGTTTGCGAGGCGGCCAGCGAGGCGGCGGCGCGGGCCTGAGCGATAGTCGAAAATTCTCCCCTGGCGGGCGTTCACATCCGGCCCGCTTTGCGCTAGACTGCGGCGCGTGCGTGGCGGGCGGCAAGCGGGTGAGACGGGATGGATTCCGTGCGAGCGGAAAAACACAAGCGGACTGTATCCTGGTGGCTGGCCGGGGCGCTTCTGGTGGCGGGCGTCGCCGTTCTGGCGATTGCCGGTGTCTATTTCTTCATCGAGAACAAGGCCGTGGGCACGCCCGCGCGGGCCAGCGAAAGCGCCCGGGCGGAGGCCGCCATGCCGGTGATGCGCGGGCCCAGCGGGCTGCCGCTGCCGCGTTTCGTTTCGCTGAAAAGCGACAAGGTGCGGGTGCGGCGCGGGCCTTCGGAGCAATACAACATCGAATGGGTCTACAGGGCCAGGGGCCTGCCGGTGGAGATCGTGGCCGAGTTCGAGCACTGGCGGCGCATCCGCGACGCCGATGGCGAGGAAGGCTGGATCAGGAATTCGCTGCTGTCGGGCTGGCGCACGGCGATGGTCGCGCCGTGGAGCAAGGGCGCGGATTTCGTCCTGCGCGAGGAACCCGGCAGTGACGCCGCCGCCGTGGCGCGTGTCAAGGGCGGGGTGATCGGGCGCGTCGTCTCCTGCGATGGCCGCTGGTGCCGGCTGCGCATCGGCAATTATGAAGGCTGGAT
>JALUFY010000330.1 GCA_027051995.1 Hyphomicrobiales bacterium | reverse complement strand
GTCTTGACGGCGGCGCTGCTGGGCGCCGCCGTCAAGACCCCGGCGCAGGGCGCGCAAACCCTGCTGGCGGCGGACGAGATGCTGCGCGGCGAGACCGGGGCGCTGCGATACGCCGCCGGCGGCATCGTCCGCGCCCGGGCGGTCAGGACGGCGGATAATGGCGTCGCGGTGCGCCTGCATGTGCGCAAGGGCTGGCATGTCAACGCCGCCCGTCCTTCGGATGTTCATTACGTCCCCACCCGGTTGACGCTGGCCGCCCCGCCCGCAACGCGGCTGACGGACATGCGGTATCCCGCCCCCGTGATCCGCAAGCTGGCCTTCTCCGGTAAGCCCCTGCGCCTGCTGGAAGGTGATTTCGCCATCACGGCGCGCATGAAAGATTTTTCCGGCGGATTGCTGGATCTGCGCCTCGATATCCAGCCGTGCAGCGACGAGGTATGCCTTCAGCCGCGAACCCTGCGCCTGCGTCTGCAAACCGGGGCCGGGAAATAGCGCCGCGCCTGGCCGTCCGGGGCTACTCCTGATTGGCCAGCGAGCGCACCAGCTCGATGATGCTGCGCCGCACGGCGGGGTTTTCGATGCGGGCGAACTGGCGGTTGAGCTGCAGGCCTTCCGACGAGCCGAGAAAATCCATGATGCTGCCCTGATCCCGGGCCTCGCCCATGCCATCGGGGGTATCATCATTTTTCTGTTGCGGCAGATCCTCGAAAAAGAACTGCACGGGCACACCGAGAATCTGCGACATCTGGAACAGCCTGCTGGCCGAAATCCGGTTGGCGCCCTTTTCGTATTTCTGAATCTGCTGGAAGGTCAGGCCGAGCTTCTGGCCCAGTTTCTCCTGGCTCATGCCAACAAGCATGCGGCGCATGCGCACGCGGTTTCCCACATGAACGTCAATCGGATTGGGAGTCTTTTTTACCATGTTGTCCTCAGACCGTATGCCCCCGGTCTGATGTGGTTGAGATTCGCGGGATGCAACGCCTCGGGAACCTCGCAAGGCGCACCCCGGATAGCGCTGGAAGAGTATCCTACATATTACAGGATTCAAAGGGCTGTAAAGTTCGCCGGCGAAAAAATCCGCTGGCGGCGCGGCGCCCGCCATTGCTGCCCCTAAGTCACGGTTTTTCCTTGCAAAACAGGGCGATGAGGGAAATGATGAGCAGCATTGAAACCATGACGGGAAACACCCCGATGCGCGCCGCCAGCGCGGGTGGCCCGGCGGCGGGCAGGGGCAGGGTCAAAACACCGCGCTTTTCCAATGACATACGGCCAATGACGCGCCCCCTGGCGTCGATAATGGCCGATATGCCGGTGTTGGCTGCGCGAACCAGCGGCAGACCCGTCTCGATGGCGCGGAAGCGGGCGATGGCGAAGTGCTGCCAGGGCCCGGCGGAGCGCCCGAACCATGCGTCATTCGTGATGTTCAATAACCATCCGGGGCGCTTCGCGCCACTCGCCAGAGAGGGAAAGATGGCCTCGTAACAGATCAGAACCCGCACGGACGGCGCGCCGGGCAGCGAAATGGGCGAATCACTCCGCCCCCGTTGAAAGCCCCCGGGCAGGGTCACCAGCTTGCGGATTCCCAGCGGCTCCAGCAGGCCGGCCAGCGGCAGAAACTCGCCAAAGGGCACCAGCTTGCGCTTGTCGTAGGTGGCGAAGACGCGCCCTTCGTCATCGATCGCCAGCAGTGAATTGAAGTGCCTGCCCGCCGCCTTGTCGCGGCGGATGGCTCCGGTGAGCAGGATCTGCCCCGGCTTCAGCATGCGGGCGATGGCCTCCAGCGCCGCCGGGCTTTCATCCAGCAGGAAGGGCACGGCGCTCTCCGGCCAGATGATGATTTTGGGCGCGCGCCCCTTCGCGTCCGGCCGGGCGCTCAGGTTCAGAAGCAGACGGAAGATGCGCGCCCGGTTGGCCGGTTTCCATTTCTCCCTTTGCGGGATATTGGGCTGCACGATGCGCACGATCGGCCCCTCACCGGGCGAGCCCCCCTCATGCAGGCGGAAAAGGCCGTATATGGCCGAGGCCGCCAGGGAAGCCGCGATCAGCCCCGCCGCGATCAGCCGCGCGGCCCTTCCCGCCCGGCTCAGCGGTTCATCCGCCGCCAGCGCCGGGGCGGAGGCCCACAGGACAACCAGAAAGCTCAGACCGTAAATGCCGGTCAGGCTGGCGGTCTGTGAAATCGCCAGCAGGTTTGATATGCCATGCGCCGGAAGGTTCCACGGGAAACCGCTCAGGATCGTGCCGCGCAGGCCCTCCGCCAGCGTCCAGGCCGCCGCCAGCAGCACGATACGTCCCGGCCCGGCGCGCCAAAGGGCGGCCGAAAGCGCTCCGGCCAGCCCCCAGAACAGCGCCAGCCCCGCCGGCATGGCCGTCACCGCCAGCGGCAGCAGCCATGCGAAACGCTCCGCATCCACCAGAAAGGCCGCGCCGATCCACGGCAGCGAGGCCGCGAACCAGCCAAGGCCGAAGGCGTATCCGAGCCAGAAGCCGGCCTTGACGCGCGGGCG
>JALUFY010000329.1 GCA_027051995.1 Hyphomicrobiales bacterium | reverse complement strand
AGGCTGGCCGGGGCCCATGTCATCGGCCCGCGCTACATCCATGACGCGCGCCTGTGGGGGCGGCCCTGGCCGGATGTTTCCGTCACCCGCCTGCCATCTCTGGCGCTGCGTCTGGCGCGGGTGGCCTCGGCGGATGCCGACGCCATGATCGCGCCGGGATACAAGAGCGACTGGGACATCGCGGCGGGTGACATCATCATCCGCGAGGCCGGCGGCGTCATCACCGATGCGCGCGGCGAAAAAATCATCTACAACCGCGAATCGACCCGCCCCTTCGGCGTCATCGCCGCCAACGCGCGCCTGCACGGGGCGCTGCTGCAACTGATGAAAACCTGCAAGGGCCACGGCGGCCACAGGGCCGCGCACAAGGGAAAGCGTACATGACCGATCACGTCTATGAATCGCAACAGCTTCTGCATCTGGTTTTCGGCGGCCACCTGAAGGATGTTCAGGGGGTGGAGTTTCAGGACATCTCGAAACTCGACATCGTCGGTATCTTCCCCACCTACAGCGAGGCGCACCGCGCCTGGGAGGAAAAGGCCCGCGCCACCATCGACGACGCCGAAATGCGCTATTTCATCGTCCATATCCACCGCCTGCTGGAGCCGGAGGACTGAGAAGGCCGGGGATGAGCCTCAGCCGCCAAGCAGGGCGCCGATGTCCTTTCGTCCGCGCCGCCGGGCCACGTCAAGCGCCGTCATGCCGTTATGGTCGCGGGCTTCGGTGTCCGCGCCCGCATCCAGAAGCAGGCGGATGATCTCCGCCTTGCCGCCGCCGGCCGCCCAGTGCAGGGCCGCGCCGCCGTTGCGGTCGCGGGCGTTCGGATCCGCGCCCTTTTCGAGAAAGGCGCGCACGATGGCCGCCTTGCCCTTCTTGACGGCCTCGATGAGGTCGCGGTCCAGACCGCCGGGCTTGCCAGTGTCCCAGCCGGAGACGCCGGAGATGACCAGTTCGCCCTCCAGCACCTCCTGAAGCATCGGCTGATAGGCCTTGGCCAGGGTATCGACCACCTGCGCCCCATCGCCATATTCCACCGCCGTGGCCTCCGCCGCCCGGGTGTTGTCCAGGCCGAGGATCATCCTGCCGTTTGGCGATATGACGTAATAGCGGTGTCCGCTCATTGCCGGATACTCCATGAAAAGGGGCGCGAAGGATTTGTTCCTCCGCGCCCTTAGCACATCGCCCGCCGCGCTGTCAGCGTCCCTGCCGCCTGCCGGAAGCAGGGGGCGGGCAGCGGGCCGGATTGCTCCGCTTTCCTCTCCGCTATTCCCGCGCGGCGGCGGCGTCCTTGCGGCCGGGGAGGATGAGGTTGAGGATGACGCCGACGAGGCCTGCCAGGCCGATGCCGGAGAGGGCGAAATCGCCCACCGCCAGTTTCAGCCCGCCGATGCCGGTGACCAGAATGAGGGCGACGATGGTCAGGTTGCGCGGCTTTGTGAGGTCATGATGGGCCTTGACCAGCGAATTGAGGCCAACCACCGTGATGGCCCCGAAGAGCAGCATGAGGATGCCGCCCATGACCGGCGTGGGGATGGTGGAGAGCACCGCGCCCAGCTTGCCGATGAAGGCCAGGCCGATGGCCCAGATGGCCGCCCAGGTCATGATCGCCGGGTTGTAGGCCTTGGTCAGGGTGACCGCTCCGGTGACCTCCGAATAGGTGGTGTTGGGCGGCCCGCCGAGGAAGGCGGCCACGGAGGTGGCGATGCCGTCGCCCAGCATGGTGTTCTCGATGCCGGGGTCCTTCACGTAATCCCTGCCAGTGACCGATCCGATGGCGATGATGTCGCCGAAATGCTCGATGGCCGGGGCCAACGCCACCGGCAGCATGTAGAGAACGGCCTCCCAGCGGAACTCCGGGAAGGTGAAATGCGGCATGGCGAACCAGGCGGCGTCCGCTATGGGTTTGAAATTGACCACCTTGGCGATGCCCGCCCAGGTCATGATGATGGCGGCGAGGTAGCCCACGACCGCGCCGGTGAGGATGGGAATGACGCGGAAGATGCCCTTGCCCTTGATGGCCACCAGAACGGTGGTCAGCAGCGAGATGGCGGCGAGGAAGACGGCGGGGCCGTAATCCACCAGCTTGGCCGCCCCGTCGCCCGTCTTGCCGATGGCCAGATTGACGGCCACCGGCGCGAGGATGAGGCCGATGACCATGATGACCGGGCCGGTGACGGTGCGCGGCAGAAAACGCTCCAGCCAGCCGCCGCCCTTGATGCGCACCATGGTGGACAGGGCGACATAGACCAGCCCGGCGGAGGCCAGCCCGCCCAGCGTGGCGGCAAGCCCCCATGTCTTGGTGGCGTAGATGATGGGCGCGATGAAGGCGAAGGACGAGCCCAGGAAGACCGGCACCTTGCCGCGCGTGATGAGCTGGAAGATGAGCGTGCCCAGCCCCGCCGTGAACAGCGCCACGGAGGGATCGAGCCCCGTCAGGATGGGCACCAGCACCAGCGCGCCAAAGGCGACGAACAGCATCTGCCCGCCGATGAACCACTGACCGGGATG
>JALUFY010000328.1:3426-9006 GCA_027051995.1 Hyphomicrobiales bacterium | reverse complement strand
CAGTATCTGGAGCTCAAGGCGGCCAATCCGGGCTATTTGCTGTTCTACCGCATGGGCGATTTCTACGAGCTGTTCTTCGACGACGCGGAGACGGCCTCGCGCTGCCTCGGCATCGCCCTGACCAAACGCGGCAAGCACGCCGGGGAGGACATCCCCATGTGCGGCGTGCCGGTGCATGCGGCGGAAGAGTATCTGCACAAGCTCATTCAGGCCGGTCACAGGGTGGCCGTCTGCGAGCAGATGGAAGATCCGGCAGAGGCGAAAAAGCGCGGATACAAAGCGGTGGTGCGCCGCGAGGTGGTGCGCCTGGTCACGCCGGGCACCATCACCGAGGACAACCTGCTGGAGCCCGCGCGGCACAATTATCTCGCCGCCATCGCGCGCATCAGGGCCACCGGTGAGCTGGCGCTGGCCTGGGCGGACATCTCCACCGGCGATTTTCACGCCGCCATGAGCGGAGCGGACGGGCTGGCCGCCGCCCTGGCGCGCATCGAGCCGGGCGAAATTCTCGTCCCGGAAACGCTGCTCGAGGACGAAGAGATCGCGCGCATTCTCAAGGAGCGGGATTGCGCCATCACGCCGCTTCCCGCCTCGCGCTTCGACAGCGCTTCGGGCAAGGCGCGGCTGAAGGAGCATTTCTCGGTCGCCGCGCTGGATGGCTTCGGCGGTTTTTCACGCGCCGAGGTGGCCGCCGCCGGGGCGCTGCTGGATTACATCGCGCTGACCCAGACCGGGGCGCTGCCGGCCATGAAGCCGCCACGGCGCGAGGATACCGGAGCCTACATGCTGATCGGCGCGGCCACCCGCGCCTCGCTGGAGATTCTGCGGGCGCAGAACGGCAATCGCGCGGGCTCGCTGCTGGCGGCGGTGGACATGACGGTGACCAGCGCCGGCGGGCGCGAGCTGGCGGCGCGCATCGCCAGCCCGCTGACGGATCCGCAAGCCATCAACGCGCGGCTCGACGCGGTTGGCTGGCTGCACGGGGAGCCTGACGCCCGCGCCGCCCTGCGCGAGGCGCTCAAGCAGGCGCCGGACATGGACAGGCCCTTGTCGCGCCTCTCGCTGGGGCGGGGCGGCCCGCGCGATCTGGCCGCCATCCGCGCCGGGCTGGCGGCGGCGGAGAACATCGCCAATGTCATGACCGGATTTGCGGCGCTGGGCGGCCCGCCGGAGGAGCTGGCGCGCGATCTGGCTACGCTGGCCGAAAGCGACGGCGGGCTGGGCGCCTCCCTTGCCGCCGCGCTGGCCGATGAGCCGCCGCTGCTGGCGCGCGACGGCGGCTTCATCCGCGCGGGGTTTTCGCCGGAGCTGGACGAGCAGCGGGCCCTGCGCGACGAATCGCGCAAGGTCATCGCCGCCCTGCAGGCGAAATACACGGACATGACCGGCGTGAAATCGCTCAAGGTGAAACACAACAACGTGCTGGGCTATTTCATCGAGGTGACGGCCGGCAACGCAAAGCGCCTTCAGGAGATGAAGGAAACCTTCATCCACCGCCAGACCATGGCCCAGGCCATGCGCTTCACCACCGTGGAGCTGTCCGATCTGGAAACCCGCATCAACGCGGCGGCGGCGCGCGCCCTGGCGCTGGAGCAGGAGTTTTTCGCCCGCATGGTGGAGGAGGTGACAAACGCCGCCGCCATGGTCGCGGGCAAGGCCGCCGCCCTGGCCCGGATGGACGCGCACGCGGGGCTGGCTGAGCTGGCGGCGCGCAAGCGCTGGGTGCGCCCGGCGGTGGACGGCTCGGATGTCTTCTTCGTGCGCGGCGGCCGCCATCCGGTGGTGGAGGCGGCGGTGGAAAAATCCGGCGAAGGGCCGTTTGTGCCCAATGACTGCTTTCTGGCCGCCAGCCGCGCGGCGGCCAAGGACCCCGATCCGGCCCCGCCGGAGGGCATGGAGCCGAAGGCCATCTGGCTGGTGACGGGGCCGAACATGTCGGGCAAGTCCACCTATCTGCGCCAGAACGCGCTGATCGCCATTCTCGCCCAGGCGGGCAGCTTCGTGCCCGCCGAAGAGGCGCGCATCGGCGTGGTGGACAAATTGTTTTCGCGCGTCGGCGCGTCCGACGATCTGGCGCGCGGGCGCTCCACCTTCATGGTGGAGATGGTGGAGACGGCGGCCATTCTCAATCAGGCCACGCCGCACTCGCTGGTGATTCTCGACGAGATCGGCCGCGGCACGGCCACCTTCGACGGGCTGGCCATCGCCTGGGCGGCGGTGGAGCATCTGCACGAGGTGAACCGCTGCCGGGCGCTCTTCGCCACCCATTATCACGAGCTGACGGCGCTTTCGCGCAGGCTCGATTCGGTGGCCACCGTGACGGTGAAGGTGCGCGAATGGAAGGACGACATCATCTTCCTGCACGAGGTGACGCCGGGCGCGGCCGACCGCTCCTATGGCATTCAGGTGGCGCGGCTGGCCGGCATGCCGCCGGCGTCCGTGGCGCGCGCCGCCGAGGTGCTGAAGATGCTCGAGGAGAGCGAGGAGCAGAACAGGCGCAGGCAGCTGATCGATGATCTGCCGCTGTTCTCCGCCGCCGCGTCCTTGGCCCCCGCCGCGCCGGCCGCGCGGACTCCGGCGCATCTTGTGGCGCTGGAAGAGGCGCTGGCGGCGCTGCATCCGGACGAAATGACGCCGCGCGAGGCGCTCGAGGCGCTCTATGCGCTGAAAGAGAAACTTGGTAAGCAGTAGGGCGTCACACCCTCACGCGCAAGGAACGCCATGACCGCAACCGGCATCATCGATCCCGCCGCCATCAACTGGGATTCGCCCATCGCCATAGGCCAGGCCGCGGACGGCATGCTGGCGCGGCTGGGCGAGGAGCATGGCTTCAACTCCCCGGCCTTCCGCAAGTCCATGCTGGCCGGAATGAAGGAGCTCGTGCGCCTTTCGCGCGAGCATGCGCGCCATAAGCTGACGGAAACGCGCAAGGGGCTGGAATGCGCCGGATACCTCTCGCAGGTGCAGGACGAGCTGATCTCGGCGCTCTATCACCTGGCCGCCACGAAACTCTATCCGGTCAGCAACCCCACATCGGGCGAGCGCGTCTCGGTGGTCGCCGTCGGCGGCTACGGGCGCGGCACGCTGGCCCCGGGCTCCGACATTGATCTGCTGTTCGTGCTGCCCTACAAGCAGACCGCCTGGGGCGAGCAGATGGCCG
Organism: Hyphomicrobiales bacterium; assembly: GCA_027051995.1. Classification (GTDB taxonomy): domain Bacteria; phylum Pseudomonadota; class Alphaproteobacteria; order Rhizobiales; family Aestuariivirgaceae; genus Thermopetrobacter. Next base: position 5,846 of record JALUFY010000328.1, on the reverse strand, counting down.
AATACCTGCTCTACATGCTCTGGGATCTGGGCTTCAAGGTGGGCTATTCCTCCCGCTCGGTGGATGAATGCATCCGCCTGTCGCGCGAGGACAACACCATCCTCACCGCCACCCTGGAGGCGCGCTACATCTGCGGCGACGAGCGGCTTTACGCCGATCTGGCGCGGCGCTTCCGCGACGAGGTGGTCTCCTCCGATCCGGCGCAGTTTATCACGGACAAGCTGGGCGAGCGCGACGCGCGTCATGAGCGCTTCGGCGAAAGCCGCTATCTGGTGGAGCCCGACGTGAAGGAGGGCAAGGGGGGCTTGCGCGATTTGCACACGCTGTTCTGGATCGGCAAATACGTCTATGGCGTGCAGGACGTCTCCGGGCTGGTAGCGCATGGGCTGTTCACCCGCGCCGAGCTGCGGCGCTTTCTGAAGGCCGAGGATTTCTTCTGGGCGGTGCGCTGCCACATGCATTTCATCGCCGGGCGGGGCGATGACAAGCTGAGCTTTGATATGCAGCCCAGGGTGGCCGAATGCATGGGCTACAGGGCGGCGCGGGGCATGAAGAACGTCGAGCGCTTCATGCGCCACTACTTTCTTTTCGCCAAGGACGTGGGCGATCTGACGCGCATTTTCTGCGCCGGGCTGGAGGAGCGCCAGATCAAGCCGGCGCCGCGCCTGTCGCGCATCATCGGCGGGCTGCTCGGCAAGGGCGCCAGGGGGCCGCGCAAGCGCATCGGTCATGCGGATTTCACCACGGACAACGGGCGGATCACCGTGGCCGGTAAAGAGGCCTTCGAGCGCGATCCGGCCAATCTGCTGCGGCTCTTCGTGCTGGCGGATGAGCATGACCTGGCCATCCATCCCGACGCCCTGGCGCTGGCGCGCCGCTCGCTGAAACTGATCACGGATAAGGTGCGCGCCGATGAAGAGGCCAACAGGCTGTTTCTGCATCTTCTGTGCGGCACGCGCGATCCGGAAGGATCCCTGCGCAAGCTCAACGAGGCGGGGGTTCTGGGGCGCTTCATTCCGGAGTTCGGGCGCATCGTGGCGCTCATGCAGTTCAACATGTATCACCATTACACGGTGGACGAGCACCTGATCCGCGCCGTCGGATGGCTGGCCAGGATCGAGCGCGGCGAACTGAAGGAGGAACATCCCCTCTCCTGGGAGATTTTCCAGAAGCTGACCAGCCGCAGGGCGCTTTACGTGGCCACCCTTCTGCACGACATCGCCAAGGGCAGGCCGGAGGATCATTCCGTGGCCGGAGAGAAGATCGCCCGCAGGCTGTGCCCGCGCCTTGGCCTGAACGAGGCGGAAACCGAGCTCGTCAGCTGGCTGGTGCGTCATCATCTGGTGATGAGCGAGACATCGCAGATGCGCGATCTGAGCGACTTCAAGACCATTCTCGATTTCGCCGAAGTCGTGCAGAGCCCGGAGCGGCTGAAGCTGCTGCTGGTGCTCACCGTGGTGGATATCCGCGCCGTCGGCCCCGGCGTGTGGAACGGCTGGAAGGGCCAGCTTCTGCGCACGCTTTACTACGAGACCGAGCCTGTTGTCTCCGGCGGCCATGCCTCCATTCCCCACAAACAGCGGGTGGAGGCGGCCCAGCAGGCCTTCGCGGAGGCCATCGGCTGGCCGGAAGAGAAGGTGCAAGCCTGGCTGCCGCGCCTCTATGACCCCTACTGGCTGACCACGGACACCGGACATCAGGTGCGCGACGCCAGGCTGATCGAACAGGCCGAGGAACAGGGCGAGAGCCTGGCCATCGGCATGCACACGGACGCCTTCACGGCGGTTACCGAAATCACCGTCTATACGCCTGATCACCCGCACCTTCTGGCGCTGCTGACGGGGGCCTGCGCCGCCGCCGGGGCCAGCATCATGGGGGCCAAGATCTTCACCACCGCCAACGGCATGGCGCTGGACACGCTGATCCTGAAACGCGAATTCACCGAGGACGCCGACGCCATGCGCCGCGCCGGACGCATCGCCGGGATGATCCGCAAGGCGCTGCGCGGCGAGGTCAACCTGCCCAGGCTGGTGGCCGAGGTGAAACAGCCGCAAGGCCGCCTGAAGGCCTTTCACGTGACCCCGAGCGTGGTCATCAACAACGAATCGTCGAACCGTTTCACCGTCATCGAGGTGGCCGGCAAGGACCGCATCGGTCTGCTCTATCACCTGACGGCGACGCTTTTTTCGCTGTCGCTGAACATCGCCTCGGCGCAGATCACCACCTTCGGCGAACGCGCCGTGGATGTCTTCTACGTCACCGACCTGACGGGCGCCAAGATCACCTCGGAGAACCGCCAGGCCATCATCACCGAAGCCCTGAGGCGCGTGCTGGAAGGCGAAAAGCGGGAGCAGACGGCGTGAGGGCGGCGCGGCACATGACCGGCGGCTCTGTTCCCTTCTCCCTGGTGAGCAGATGGG
>JALUFY010000328.1:0-3416 GCA_027051995.1 Hyphomicrobiales bacterium | reverse complement strand
GGGCCGGTGGCGGAAGCCTTCGTGGTGGCCTTCCGCTTCCCCAACCTGTTCCGCCGCTTCTTCGGCGAGGGGGCCTTCAACTCGGCTTTCGTGCCGCTGTTCGCCAAGCGGCTTGAGGGCGAGGGTGAAGAGGGTGCGAAAGGCTTCGCCGAGGAGGCGCTGGCGGGGCTGCTGTTTCTGCTTCTGGCGCTGACGGCCGTGGCGGAGGCCGCCATGCCGCTCTTCGTCTGGATGATCGCGCCGGGCTTCGCCGCCGATCCGGAAAAGTTCGATCTCACCGTGACGCTGACGCGGCTGGCCTTTCCCTATCTCACCTTCATGTCGCTGGTGGCGCTGCTCGGCGGGGTGCTCAACTCGCTGCACAGGTTCGCCGTGGCGGCGGCCGCCCCGGTGGCGCTCAACGTCATCCTAATCACCGTTCTGCTGCTGGCGCGAATCATGGGCTGGGGCGGCGGGGCGAAAACCGGCATGGCGCTGGCCGCGGGCGTCTCGCTGGCCGGCATGGCGCAGCTGGCCATGCTGTGGATCGCGGCGTCGCGCGCCGGTTTCGCGCTGAAAATCCGCCGCCCGCGCATGACCGATGGCCTGCGCCGTCTCGTGGCCCTTGGCGTGCCGGGCGTCATCGCCGGGGGCATCACGCAGCTCAATCTGGTGATCTCCACCATCATCGCCTCCATGCAGGCCTCCGCCCCGGCCTGGCTCTATTACGCCGACCGGGTCTATCAGTTCCCGCTCGGCATGGTGGGGGTGGCCATCGGCATCGTGCTCTTGCCCGACATCTCGCGCCGCCTGCGCGCGGAGGATCATGACGGGGTGCATGACAGCCAGAACCGGGCGCTGGAGTTCGCCATGTTCCTCACCGTGCCCGCGGCAATAGCCCTCATGGCCATGCCCTATCCGGTCATCGAGGTGATGTTCGAGCGCGGCAGGTTCTCCCCCGCCGACACCGCCGCCACCGCCGCCGCGCTGGCCGCCTTCGCCGCCGGGCTGCCCGCCTTCGTGCTCATCAAGATCTTCTCGCCCGGCTTCTTCGCCCGCGAGGACACGAAAACGCCGATGATCTACGCGGGGGTTTCGGTGGCCATCAACATCGGCGGGGCGCTGGCGCTGTTTCCCATCTTTCACCATGTTGGCATCGCCATCGCCACCACGGGGTCCGCGTGGGTCAACGCCTGGCTGCTGGCGGCCACGCTGAACCGGCGCGGCGGCTGGCGCATGGACGCACAAGGGCGGCGCAATCTGCCGCGCATTCTGCTGGCCGCGCTCCTCATGGGCGCGGCGGTGCTGGCCATGAACCGCTGGCTGGGCGGCTTTTTCATGCCGGAGATTCCCTTCCCTGTCCGCCTTGGCGTCCTTCTGGGCATGGTGCTGGCGGGCGCGGCGGTGTATTTTGCCCTTTCCTGGATGCTTGGAACAATCAGCCGCGAAGGCCTGCGGCGCGCCCTGAGGAGAAACGGATGAGCAAGGCCGCCCCATTCCAGATCGCCATCGTGCCGGTCACGCCCCTGCAACAGAACTGCTCGATCCTGAAATGCGCCGCCACCGGCAAGGCGGCCATCGCCGATCCGGGCGGGGATGTGGCGCAAATCCTCGCCGCGCTGGAACAGATGAAGGCGGAGCCGGAAGCCATCTGGCTCACCCACGGCCATTTCGATCACGCCGGCGGCGCGGCGGAGCTTTCCCAGAAGACCGGCGCGCCCGTCACCGGCCCGCACGCGGACGATGCGTGGCTGCTCGATCAGGTGGCGGCCCAGGGCGCGATGTTCGGCGTGCCCGGCGGGCGCGACGTGACGCCCGATGCCTGGCTGAAGGAGGGAGACGAGGCGCGCTTCGGCGATGTCGCCTTCGAGGTGCGCCATTGTCCGGGGCACACGCCGGGGCATGTGCTGTTCATCCATCGCGGGGCCAACATCGGCCTGTTCGGCGATGTGCTGTTCAAGGGCTCCATCGGGCGCACGGATTTCGAGCGCTCCGACCACCAGGCGCTGCTCGACGGCATCGCGGAAAAGATTCTCCCGCTGCCGGATGATTTCACCTTCATCCCCGGCCACGGCGAGCCTTCCACTGTGGGCGATGAGCGCCGCGCCAATCCATTCCTGCGAGGGTTGTAAGCGGATGGGCGGCAAGGGCAAAAAGGGGCTGACACCAAAGGATGCGGCGCTGTGGGCGCGCGTGGCCGGAACGATGGAGGAGCGCTTCCCGGACAAGCCCGCGCCGGAGGACTTCCGCAAGATGGTGGAAGAAGCCGCGAGAAAGGAGCGCGAGAGCAGGCCCGCTCCGCCCGCCGGGCGGGAAGAGAACAGGCCGCCCCGCGCCGTCATCACGCCGCCCCGCCCCGCCGCGATCGCAAGCCCTCCCAAGGGCGGGCCGGGGCAGCTCGACCGCCGCTCGCGGCAGAAGATGGCGCGCGGCAACGTGATGATCGAGGCGCGGCTCGATCTGCACGGCATGGGGGCGGAGATGGCCCGCTCGCGCCTGCGCTCCTTCATCAGCGAATGCCGCATGCGCGGGCTGCGCACGGTGCTGGTGATCACCGGCAAGGGGGCCTCTCCCTTTACCCGCCACACCCTGCACGGGCATGAGCACTGGCACGCGCCGGAGCGTCAGGGGCGTCTGCGGCGTCTGGTGCCGCAATGGCTGCATGAACACGACTTCGCCCATCATGTGGCCGGTTTTCAGCCAGCACATCCACGTCACGGCGGCGGCGGGGCCTTCTATGTCCGCCTGCGGCGCAAGGACAGGGGGCGCGCGCCATGACGCCCTTCGGCGAGCGCCTGCGCCAGTTGCGCGCCGAACGTGGCGTGACGCTCAAGGAGCTGGCCGCCGCCGTGGACGTCTCGCCCGCCTATCTCTCGGCCCTGGAGCACGGCAAGCGCGGCCGGCCCAGCTGGCGGCTGGTGCAGCGCATCATCACCTACTTCAACATCATATGGGACGAGGCCGAGGAACTGGCCGAGCTGGCCCGCATCTCGCACCCGCGCGTCACGCTGGATACCTCCGGCCTGCCGCCGGAAGCCACCCGCCTGGCCAACCTGCTGGCCCTGCGCATCCGCGGCATGAGCGAAGAAGACATCACCGCCCTTCTGAAGATCGTGGAGAAAGGCAGTGAAGGGGAATAAGGCATTTCCCGCAATGCTTCATGGGTTCACGCGGGCTTTCCCGGCTCCTGGCGATTCCCGTCCGCCCCGTATTCTCCTGCCGACAGGAAAAAACGGCCCGGAGAATTCCGGGCCGTTGCGTGGCGTTCTGCTGGTTTGCGCGGCTATTTCAGCCTGTGCATGCGGATGATGCCCAGCAGGTATTTTTCGATGAAGGGCTCCGAGACGCCCTTGCGCACCTTGCGCAGGAAATATTTCTCGAAGGCGATCTTGGCCAGATGCACCCACTTGCCCGACGTTGACCAGTTGACGTTGCGC
>JALUFY010000327.1 GCA_027051995.1 Hyphomicrobiales bacterium | reverse complement strand
CTTTACCTTGCGCGAGCTGCGCGCCCGCCCCGATTTGCGCGGCTTCATGCCGGCGATCGATCTGGACAGCATCCATTTCGGCTTCAACGAATACTGGGTGCGCGAGGAGGAAATCGGCAAGCTGGAGCGCATCGGCGAGGCCATCGAGCGCATCATCGCCGCCCATCCCGGCGAGGTTTTCCTCATCGAGGGCCATACCGACGCGGTGGGTTCGGCGGATTACAACCAGCGGCTTTCGGAAAAACGTGCTCTCGCGGTCAAGCAGGCGCTGACGGAATACTTCAACATTCCGGCGGACAATCTGGTGACCATCGGCTATGGTGAGCGGTTCCTGAAAATCCCCGTGCCGGACGCCGAGCCGGAGAACCGGCGCGTTTCCATCCGCCGCATCACACCGCTTCTGGAACGCTGAAAACCGGCGGCAAACGGCCCTGACAAGGGCGGGTTTTGCCTCTTGTCCAGCCGCGCAAGCCCCGTTATAACGCCACGCAATCGCCGCGCCCTCGTTGTGCGCGGCTTTTGCCATTCATCACGGAACAGACAAAGAGGATTTCATCATGGCCGAGCGCACGCTCTCCATCATCAAGCCCGACGCCACCCGCCGCAATCTCGTCGGCAAGATCTGCGCCAAGCTGGAAGAGGCCGGCCTGCGCATCGTCGCCCAGAAGCGCGTCCGCTGGACCCGCTATCAGGCCGAGCAGTTCTACGCCGTGCACAGGGAGCGGCCCTTCTATGGCGAGCTGGTGGACTTCATGACCTCCGGCCCCATCGTCGTGCAGGTGCTGGAAGGCGAGAACGCCGTGGCGCGCAACCGCGAGATCATGGGCGCGACCAACCCGGAAGAGGCCGCCGAGGGCACCATCCGCAAGGAATTCGCCGAAAGCCTGGAGGCCAACTCCGTGCATGGCTCCGACAGCCCGGAAAACGCGGCCAAGGAAATCGCCATGTGCTTCGACGGCTCCGAGATCGTCGGCTGAGGCGGACGGCAACAGCAAGCCCGGAGCAGCCCCCTCCCCGGCCTTCCCCCATGAGGGAGGGAGAGAGGAAAGATAAAAATGAGCACTCGGTCGATGAACAAAACGGCGCTGCTCATTGCCATCGCGGCGATGGCGGCGGTGGTGACGGCTTCCAACTTTCTGGTGCAGTTTCCGCTTCAGGCGCGCCTCGGGGCGCTCAACCTGGCAGATCTGCTGACCTGGGGGGCCTTCACCTATCCTCTGGCCTTCCTGGTGACCGATTTGACGAACCGCCATTTCGGCCCGGCCATGGCGCGCAAGGTAGTCTATGCCGGTTTCGTGCTGGCGGTTGGCCTGTCCATCTGGCTGGCCACGCCGCGCATCGCCATCGCCTCCGGTTCGGCCTTTCTGATTGCCCAGATGCTGGATGTCTTCATCTTCAACCGGTTGCGCAAGCTGGCCTGGTGGATGCCGCCGCTGACATCCTCCGTCATCGGCTCACTGATCGACACGCTGGTGTTCTTCTCGCTGGCCTTCTCCGCTTCCTTCTCCTTCATCGGGCCGAATGACGCCTTCGCCATCGGGGCCTCGCCGCTGTTCGGCGTTCTAAGCGCCAAAGCGCCGCGCTGGGTGTCCTGGGCGCTGGGCGATCTGAGCGTCAAGCTGCTCATGGCGCTTCTTCTGCTGGCTCCATACGGGGCGCTGCGCAAGATGATCGGGCGCATCATCGAAAGCCGTCAGGTGGCGGTGGCGGCGCACTGAACGCCTTGCGCCATCCGCAGGCCAGTAAAATAAAAAAGGCGCGCCCCGGTTTCGCGGGCGCGCCTTTTTTGCATTAGGCAAATGCTGGTCAGTTGAGCCAGGCCATGCCCTTGACGGCCAGATTGCGCTTGACCTTGCAGCGCACGGTGTGGCGGCGCACCCCGCCCCAGGGCTCATAGGCGCGCACACGCATATAGACCTTCACGCCATAGCTTGTGCTCTTGATGCGGTTGAGGCGCAGAAACTCCACGCCGCCGCCGCCCCGGCGGATATTGTTCCGGTGAGCGGCGTTCAGACAGCGCGAGACCGCGCGGTCACAGAAATTGACCCCCCTGCGGCCGCCCGCGCAGGCCTTTCTGCCGCCCGCGCCCGTGGCGGCGGCGATGATCGTGGCCGCGCCAATGGCGGCGGCAACGCCAAGCAGAACGTTGCGCGCCGTGTGATCCTTCGCCTGGGCGGGCCCGGCGTATGCCATGAAGGCCATGGACAGGGCAAGGGCGGGAACAAGGGTCTTTTTCAGCATGTCTGGCTCCTTCTCGCTTGGAATGGCTGAGAACCGGATAGCAGATCCAACCTGAACGGCGGATGAAAAAAACCGGCGGAGCCGAAGCGCCGCCGGTTGTTTTTCCGCTCAGTCTTGTTCGCGCCGCATCAGCGGTAGCGGCGGCGCAGGGCGGCCACCTTGCGGGCATAGACGCGCGCGGCGCGGGTCGGGCGCCTGGCCCCCAGGCCCTGATTGTGCTTCCACACACCGCCCCGGCGGATGGCCAGGGCCAGATGCTTCATGCCCCAGTAGGCGCCGGTGGCGCAGCCCGGC
>JALUFY010000326.1 GCA_027051995.1 Hyphomicrobiales bacterium | reverse complement strand
GCCGTCAATTTCGCGGTTTTTGCCGTTGCTGGAATCATGTTCGCCGGGCGCCCCGTCCCCAGGTTTGCGTTGCCTCACTGGTATTTGCGGTAACTGGTTGGAAAGCCGGCCCTGTCCCGGGCTTTCCGGCACTCACGCGGCGCAAGCCCCTTGCGCCGGATTCGCGATCCTGACGATCCGGTTGCGAATCATCACGGCGAATCATTGACGGACAGACTACAGGCAAAAACGTCTCTTGCCCATACGCCTTTACAGCGCTTTGGCGCGCCGGATCAATAGCCGCTGGAGAAACGCGTGGGAGCCGGGGCGGCGACGCGCGGGCCGGACGGCGTGACCTCCAGAATGGCCAGGCCGCGCTGGATCAGGCCATTGGAGCGGAAGCGGAAGAGGCCGTTCATGCCCTGAAAGCCCTCCGGGTTCTGTATCTCGCGGGCCGAGAAGCCCCCCTTGCCAAGGGAAATGGCCAGGGACGTTGCGTCATAGGCCAGCGAGGCCAGACGCGGCGGCTTGGCGCCATAGGACTGGGCGTAATGATCCGAGAAATATTTCACCAGACGCGGCTCCACGCCGGCATACCAGCCGCCGATGGCCAAAGGCGCGGTGCGGATGGCGGCGGAATCCCACAGGCCGGTGCCCAGCAGCTTGACGGTGGCGGGAGTGAACCCGGCCCGGGTCATGGCGGCGCCGGCGGCCTTGACCAGCTTGGGCGCCTCGGGGAAGAACAGCGCGTCGGCCTTGCTCGACGGGCTGGCGAGCTTTTTGGCCATGCGCGCCGCCGGGGCGGAAATGCCCGACGGCGTGGCCACGTAGCGCTCCTCGGCGACGATGGAGGCCTTGTGCCGCTTGGCGGCTTCATAGAGCGCGCGCACGGCGATGTTGCCATAGGCCGATTGCGGGATGAGGGCGGCGATGTTGCGCTTGCCTGTTTGCACGGCGTAGCGCACCACGTTATCCACCTCTTCGCCGGGCAGGAAGCTCATGAGATAGACGCCATTACCGGCCACGGAAGCCTGCGAGGAAAAGGCGATGACCGGCACATTGCGCGCGGCGGCCTCAGGCGCTGCGGCCTTGACGCTGCCGGCCAGCAGCGGGCCGAGAATGAGCCGCGCGCCCTCGCCAAGGGCCGCCTGAGCGGCCATGCGCGCGCCAGCGGGCGTGCCGGTGGTGTCCTTGACGACGAGGGTGATGCCCGGGTTGCCCGCATCGATCATGGCCAGTTCGGCGGATTTCTTCATCGCCCTGGCGATGCGGCCCATGCCGCCCGCCGCCGACAGCGGCAGAAGCAGCGCCACGCGCGGCGCGCCCTGGCCGACTTCAGGCGGCCGGGGAGCCTGCTGCTGGGCGCTCTGGCCGCCCCGGGGCTGGCCGGTGTCGGAAAAGAGATCGCCGAAATCCACCCCGCCGCCGCAACCGGCGAGGGAGACGGCCATGATGCCGGCGGTCAGCCAGCGGCGAATGGCGGCGGAGGCCCCGACAAGCGCCTTCAGCCACAGATGCATTGCAATCAGAAAGGTCACGGTTTTCTCCACCCCGGAACAGCCCCGGCCCGCCGCGGACGGCGCGCCTCATGGTATTTGTGTCATTATCAAGCCAGATGGTTTAGGATTTGTTAAGTGTCCAAACGAGAATTCCTGACGGAGTTTGACGAGCCATACTCCGAGGGATTTTGGTTGAAAATCAAGGCCATAGGGTATCCCCCCTTTGGTTTTGATTTTCGGCAAAAAGCACCGGAGTATGGCCCGCCCGGAGGGTTGAGCATAAATTGCCCACTACCGGCGGATCTTCTCTTGCAAAGGGCATCGCCCTTTGCAGCGGGAAAATCCTTGATATTGAACAATTTATGCTCAATCAAATCCATCAGGAATCCTCGTTTGGACACTAAGCTTCAATGACGGGTTAATCCGGCTTTTTCGGGGCATGATGATGACGCAGGACGGCGAGGCGCGCGGCGCGTTCATGATCGAAGGATGCGCCATGCGCGGCGGGCGGCTGGCGGGCGGGCTTTATCTGACGGCCACGCCCATCGGCAATCTGGACGACATGACCATCCGGGCGCTGAAGACGCTGGCGGCGGCCGACGCCATCCTGTGCGAGGACACCCGCCATACCGGCAAATTGCTGCGCCACTTCGGCATCCGCAACAGGCTCATCGCCTATCACGACCACAACGCGGAGAGAATGCGCCCGCGCGTGCTGACCATGCTGGACGAGGGCAAGGCGCTGGCGCTGGTTTCCGACGCGGGCATGCCGGTGGTCTCCGATCCGGGCATGAAGCTGGCGCGTGACGCGGCGGCGGCGGGGCACATGGTCACATCCGCGCCCGGCCCCTCGGCGGCGCTGGCGGCGCTGGCGGTGTCGGGACTGGCCTCGGACAGATTCTTCTTCGCCGGTTTCGCCCCGGCGAAGGCGGGCGCGCGCGGGAGCTGGCTGCGCGAGCTCGCGGACATTCCGGCGACGCTCATTGTCTATGAAAGCCCGCACAGGATCGCGGCGGCGCTGGCCGACATGGCGGAGATTCTGGGCCCCCGCCCCGCCGCCCTGTGCCGGG
>JALUFY010000325.1 GCA_027051995.1 Hyphomicrobiales bacterium | reverse complement strand
CCCGTTTCCCCTCCCCACCAGGGGGAGGGAAACGGGACGGCAACCCAATGCACCCCCTCCCCCCTTGTGGGGGAGGGACGGGGTGAGGGGGCGAGGCATGATCTTTCGCGATGCGGTCAGCATGGAGCGCTCCTAGAATCTCGGGATGTCCGGGAACTGTTTTTCGATGTCGCGGACGGAGAAGCCGCTAACCTCTCCGCAGGCCTTCAGCTCCGGGAAGACCTTGCCGGGGTTGAGCAGGCGGCCCGCGTCGAGGGCGCACTTCAGGCGCATCTGCACCTTCAAATCCGTCTCGCTGAACATCTCCGGCATGAGATCGCGTTTTTCCACGCCGACGCCATGCTCGCCGGTGAGCACGCCGCCCGCCCTGACGCACAGGCGCAGGATGTCCGCGCCGAAATCCTCGGCGCGTTGCAATTCGTCCTCGCGGTTGGCGTCGTAGAGGATGAGCGGATGCAGGTTTCCGTCTCCGGCGTGGAAGACGTTGGCGCAGTCCAGCCGGTATTTCCGTGACAGATCATCAATGCCGGCCAGAACCTCTGTCAGGCGGTTGCGCGGGATGGTGCCGTCCATGCAGTAGTAGTCCGGCGAGATGCGCCCCACGGCGGGAAAGGCCGCCTTGCGCCCGGCCCAGAAGGCGGCGCGCTCCTCCTCCGAACGCGAGGCGCGCAGGGACGTGGCCCCGCATTCCCGCGCTATGGCGGAAACGCGGGCGGAGAGATCCTCCACCTCCACTTCCGGGCCGTCCACCTCGATGATGAGCAGGGCTTCGGCGTCCAGCGGATATCCGGCGTGGATGAAATCCTCCGCGGCGCGGATGGCCGGGCCGTCCATCATCTCCATGCCCGCCGGGATGATGCCCGCCGAGATGACCCCGGCCACGCAGCGGCCCGCGTCATGGGCGCTGGAGAAGCCGATGAGCACGGCGCGGGCCGCGGCCGCCGCCGGGGTGAGGCGCACGGTGACTTCCGTAATGACCCCCATGAGGCCCTCCGAGCCGGTCATGAGGCCGAGCAGGTCATAGGATTCGCTGTCCAGATGCCGCCCGCCGAGGCGGATAACGGAGCCGTCCATGAGCACCATTTGCAGGCCGAGAATATTGTTGGTGGTCAGGCCGTATTTCAGGCAATGGACGCCGCCGGCGTTCTCCGCCACGTTTCCGCCGATGGTGCAGGCGATCTGCGAGGAGGGATCGGGCGCGTAATAGAGCCCCTCGCCGCGCACCGCTTCGGTGATGGCCAGATTGGTGACGCCGGGCTGGACGATGGCGGCGCGGTTGTCCGGATCAATCTCCAGGATGCGGTTGAAGCGCGCCATGCCGAGCAGGACGGCGTCCGCCGCCGGCAGCGCCCCGCCCGACAGCGAGGTGCCCGCGCCGCGCGGCACCACGGGGATGGCGTGTTCGTTGCAGTATTTCAGGATGCGCGAGACCTCCTCCACGCGGCCGGGAAGAATGGTCAGCAGCGGCGGCTGGCGGTATGCGGTCAGGCCGTCCGATTCAAAGGCGCGCAGCTCCGCCCCGGAGGTGATGAGCGGCGCGTCCGGGCACAGGGCCGAAAGCGCCTCGGCGGTCTTTTGGCGCAGCGCCGCGCGGCTGTCCTTCCCCCCTGTGCTGGCGGTTCCGGTCATGGCGTTACGTCCTGACTCATGGTCATGGCGCTTTGGCGTGCGCGACAAATCGCGCCACCCGCGGGATTTTCGTCACAATTTGTTGTATCATGGCGGCCATTGAAATGCCCCTTCGGGGGCATTATCACATGACGGATGTTCATTCGCATCCTTTTTTTATCAATCAACGGAGGCATAAGGGAAATGAAGCTGAAAATCGCGCTGGTTGCCGCTCTTACCGTTCTGGTTCCTTCCATGGCCATGGCCGGCGGCGACGCCGAGCATGGCAAGAAAGTCTTCAAGAAGTGCAAGGCCTGCCACTACGCCGACAAGGAAAAGAACAAGGTCGGCCCCTATCTGAAGGGCGTCGTGGGCCGCAAGGCGGCGTCCGTCGAGGGCTTCAAGTATTCCGACGCCATGAAGGCCAAGGGCGCCGAGGGCCTGGTGTGGAACGAGGAGAACCTCGACAAGTATCTGACCAAGCCGAAGAAGTTCGTGCCCAAGAACAAGATGTCCTTCGGCGGCCTGAAGAAGGAAAAGGATCGCGCCGACGTCATCGAATATCTGAAGTCGATGAAATAAGCCAAAAGGCCTTTTCGATACGGCTCACGGGCGGCGGAGACCTCATCCGCCGCCCTTTTTTGTTTCCGCCCCTAAAGGAGCCGCTCCTACAGAAGCCGCCCCTGAGCGGGCGGCGGGCGCAGGGGATTGCCCGCGTCATGGGCCGAAAGAAGGCCATCGGGGGCGGGTTTCAGCAGGGCCTTCGCCGCGCCATATGGCGTGGCCGGATCGAGCCAGGCATCCCATGTGGTTCTCGGCAGAAGGGCCGGCATGCGCTCGTGCACGGGGGCCACATCGGCGTTGGCGTCCACGGTGATGATGACGGCGGTTTCCAGCTCCGATCCGTCCGCCCCCAGCCAGGCGGCCCACAGCCCGGCCAT
>JALUFY010000324.1 GCA_027051995.1 Hyphomicrobiales bacterium | reverse complement strand
CCAAGGCGGCGGGCAGGCGGGTGCATGTGCTGCATGTCTCCACGGCGGAGGAGCTGCCATTGCTGGCGGCGGCGCGCGATTTCGCCTCGGTGGAGATCACGCCGCATCATCTGACGCTGGCCGCGCCGGAGGCCTACGAGCGGCTGGGAACGCTGGCGCAGATGAACCCGCCGGTGCGCGCCGCGCGCCACCGGGAGGCGCTGTGGCGGGCGGTCAATTCCGGGCTGGCGGACGTGCTGGGCTCGGATCACGCGCCGCATCTGCCGGAGGAGAAGGCCAGGGATTATCCGGCCTCGCCGTCCGGCATGCCGGGCGTGCAGACGCTTGTGCCGGTGATGCTCGATCATGTCAACGCCGGGCGGCTGTCTCTTGCGCGCTTCGTTGACCTGATGTGCGAGGGGCCGCACAGGCTGTTCCAGATCGCCGGCAAGGGGCGCATCGCGCAAGGCTATGACGCCGACTTCACCATCGTGGACCTGAAGGCGCGGCGCACCATCACCAACGGCTGGATCGCCTCGCGCTGCGGCTGGACGCCCTATGACGGCATGACGGTGACCGGCTGGCCAGTGGGGACGATCGTGCGCGGGCGGCGCGTCATGTGGAAGGGCGAAATCACGGATGAGCCGTCCGGCGCGCCCATGCGGTTCATGGAAACATTGCAGGGAGAGAGAGCATGAGCGGAACATTCCGCGCCATCGTGGCGGAGAAGACGGACGGCGGGCAGACGGTGGAGCTGCGCGAGGTGGACGAAAGCATCCTCATGGAGGGGGACGTGGACGTGGACATCTCCCACTCCACGGTGAACTACAAGGACGGGCTGGCGGTGACCGGCAAGGCCCCCATCGCGCGCATCTCGCCGCTCATTCCCGGCATCGATTTCGCCGGAACCGTCACCGCCTCGCGCAACGGGGCCTTCAAACCGGGAGACGCCGTTGTGCTGACCGGCTGGGGCGTTGGCGAGGCCCATCACGGCGGCTTTGCGCAAAAGGCGCGGGTGAAGGCGGACTGGCTCGCGCCGCTGCCGGAAGGCATGGCCCCGGATCAGGCCATGGCCATCGGCACCGCCGGGTTCACCGCCATGCTCTGCGTCATGGCGCTGGCCGAACAGGGCGTAGCACCAGGAGACGGCGAGGTGCTGGTGACGGGAGCCAGCGGCGGCGTCGGCTCGGTGGCTTTGGCGCTGCTGGCCGGGCGCGGTTATGCCGTCACCGCCGCCACGGGCAAGACGGGCGAGACGGACTATCTGAAAAGCCTCGGCGCGGCGGAAGTAATCGGCCGCGCGGAGCTTTCGGCCAGGCCGCGTCCGCTGGGCAAGGCGCGCTGGGCCGGGGCGGTGGACGTGGCCGGCTCGGTGACCCTGGCCAACGTCATCAGCCAGCTCAAGCCGGGCGCGGCGGTGGCCGCCTGCGGGCTGGCGCAGGGCATGGATCTGCCCTCTTCCGTCGCCCCCTTCATCCTGCGCGGGGTGAAGCTCATCGGCGTGGAATCCGTCTATTGCCCCAGGGCGCGGCGCATGAAAGCCTGGCAGACCCTGGCGAAAGAGCTGGACATGACAAAACTCGCCGCCATGACCCGCCACATCCGGCTTGAAGACGTCTTCGGCGCGGCGGAAGACATCACCCGGGGAAAAATCCGCGGCCGCCTCGTCGTGGATATCGCGTGAGGGGCAACGCCTTTCGCGCCCTCATGCCGGGCGGGGATTGATCCTGAGCCCGGAACGGTTTCGCGCGGGTTTGATCCCGCGCATTGCTCATTGGCCAAGGCAAGCCGCGACGCTGGCGGGGTTGAAACCCCGCCAAAACCGTTCCGGTGCAGGTTCAAACCTGCACCGGCAGCAGAAAACACCCCCCTCCCCCGTCATAGCCGGGCCTGTCCCGGCTATCCAGGGCGGCGGGCGCATGCGTTTGCGGCTCTGGATACCCGGCACAAGGCCGGGTATGACGGGAGGGGGCGGAGGCGACGCTATTTCCCGATCATCCAATGAATTTCAATATGTGATCGATTATCGCTCTGGCCTTATCTGCTAATTCCAGATAGGCGGGGGATTGGGAGAGAGCCGTGCTGATCGTAATCAAATCGGCTGTCCAACCCAGAAATCCAAGAAGCATGAACGCCGTGCGCTTGATAAGGCTGACCTTGCCCCCGCTGCCATCGCTGGAAGGTAAAGATGCGGCAACCTGCGTGGTTTCATCAACCTTTTTCGCGGTGACTTCATACTCTTTTGTCAGTCCGCCATCCCTTTCACGGATTTCCTTCACCTTGAGGGAAAGCTCGGTGACCTCCTTCTCGACAGCCTGCAAAACAAAATTCTTTTCATCAAACGGGATGCCTGACCATTCATTTTCCCGTTTTTCATCAAGAGGAAAATGACGCAGGATTTTTTCGTGCGCCTTAAAAAACTCATGGAAAGCCTGCTTCAACCCGCCGCTCGCCCATGGCCAGTTTTCTTCTTCGCCTTCGCTTTTCGCCTTTTCAATAATCGCCGCCTGCGCCTTGAGCAGCCCGAGATAGGGGCGGACGCCACGCGCGGCAAGCTCTTCATCATATTCC
>JALUFY010000323.1 GCA_027051995.1 Hyphomicrobiales bacterium | reverse complement strand
CAGGGTGACGATGACCAGCCCCTCGCGGCGCTCGACCTTTTTGATCACCGCGTCGCGGGCCAGATCGACGCGCTTGGCCAGCACAAGGCGCAGCGGCGTCTTTGACAGCGGATAATAATCCACCGTGTCGCGGGCGTTGTTGCGCACCGCCACCCAGGTTCCGTCGGAGACAATGACGAAGGGATTGGGCGGCGAATACTCGAAACGCATGCGCCCCGGCTTGGCGATATAGACCTTGCCGGTGGAGACGCGCCCGCGCGGCGATATCTGGGTGAACTCGCCGCTCATGGTGCGAAAGCTGTTGAAGAAGCGCGAAATGTCGTTCACCGCCCGGGCCTGCGGCGGGGTGAGCGCGCTGGCCGGCGCGGCCCATGCGGCCACGGCGCAAACGATGGCGGCGAAGAGGGCGGCGATGGGGCGGATGTGTCTGGTCATGTTCGCTGCATACCTTTGTTCACGGGGCGCGCGGGAGAAGAGGAATCGCGCGCTTTTTTCGTCTTTCACGCAGGGATAAGCCCGCCTTGCGGCCATTTTGCGGCGCGTGCGGCGAAAGACCGCCGCGCGGCCCGCCGCGTCAGTTGGCGCTGTCACCGCCCACCAGGATTTCCCGGCGGCCCTTGGAGTTGGGCGCGGAGATCAGCCCTTCGGCCTCCATGCGCTCGATCAGGGTGGCGGCCTTGTTGTAGCCGATCTGCAAACGCCGCTGGATGTAGCTGGTGGAGACCTTCTTGTCGCGCAGCACCACCTGCACCGCCTTGTCGTAAAGCTCGTTGCCGGAGTTGCCCACCGCGCCGCCGCCCGCGCCGCCGGAGGCTCCGGGCGCGCCGTCGTCGGCTTCCTTGATGACCGCTTCGACGTAATCGGGCTCGGCCTGGCTCTTCAGGTGCTTGACAACATGCTCCACCTCGTCGTCGGAGACGAAGGGCCCGTGCAGGCGCACGATGCGCCCGCCGCCGGCCATGTAGAGCATGTCGCCCATGCCCAGCAGCTGTTCCGCGCCCTGCTCGCCGAGGATGGTGCGGCTGTCAATCTTCGAGGTGACCTGGAAGGAGATGCGGGTGGGGAAATTGGCCTTGATGGTGCCGGTGATGACATCCACCGACGGGCGCTGCGTGGCCATGACCACATGGATGCCCGCGGCGCGCGCCATCTGCGCCAGTCTTTGCACCGCGCCTTCGATGTCCTTGCCGGCCACCATCATCAGGTCGGCCATTTCGTCGATGATGATGACGATCCACGGCAGCACCTCCAGCTCCATCTCCTTTTCCTCGAACACCGGCTCGCCGGTGTCGGGATCGAAGCCCGTCTGGATGGTGCGGGTGATGACCTCGCCGTTCTTGAGGGCCTCCTTGACGCGGGCGTTGTAGCCGTCGAGATTGCGCACGCCGAGCTTGGCCATCTTCTGATAGCGGTCTTCCATCTCGCGCACCGCCCACTTGAGCGCCACCACGGCCTTCTTCGGATCGGTGACCACCGGAGAAAGCAGATGCGGGATGCCCTCGTAGATGGACAGCTCAAGCATCTTCGGATCGATCATGATGAGGCGGCACTGCTCCGGCCTGAGCTTGTAGAGCAGGCTCATGATGAAGGTGTTGATGCCCACCGACTTGCCCGAGCCGGTGGTGCCGGCGATGAGCAGATGCGGCATGCGCGCCAGATCGGCGAAGACCGGCTCGCCGCCGATGTTCTTGCCCAGCGCGATGGGCAGCTTGGATTTCGAGCGCTTGTAGGCGGGGCTCTCCAGCATCTCGCGCAGATAGACGGTTTCGCGGTGGCTGTTGGGCAGCTCGATGCCGATGACGTTGCGCCCGGGCACCACGGCGACGCGGGCGGAGATGGCGCACATGGAGCGGGCGATGTCGTCGGCCAGGCCGATGACGCGCGAGGACTTGATGCCCGGCGCGGGTTCCAGCTCGTAAAGCGTCACCACCGGGCCGGGGCAGACGTTGATGATCTGGCCCTTGACGCCGAAGTCCTCCAGAACGCCCTCCAGAATGCGCGCGTTCTCCTCCAGGGCGGCGTCAGACATCTCCGGCGGCAGATCGGAATGATCCGGCTCGGCGAGAATATCGATGGGCGGCAGCTTGATGGCCGTCTTCCTGCGTTTCGGCGCGGGCTTGCGGCGCGGCGCGGCGCGGCGGGCTGGCGCGGCGGCGGAGGCTTCTCCGGCGGCCTCCAGCTCGTCCTCGTCCGGCAGCTCCTCGGGCATGTAGGCGTCATCCAGCGGCTGGCCGACGCGCAGCGGCGCATGGGCGATGAAATCCTCGCCGGGGTCGATGCCGGTGTCCGCCTCACTCTCCGCGCCAGATGGCGCGGCGGCGGATGCGGCGGGGGCGGCGACGAGGCGCGGCTCCATGCGCGCGCCGGGAGCGGGTTCCTCCCGCGCCGGCGTGATGGCGGCGGCATGCGGCAGGCGCGAGGTGATGCGGCGGAACAATCCGGCGGGCGGCTCATGCGCTTTTTCCGGCTCTGCGGCGCGGGCGGCGAAGGCGGCCACCGGCGGGGCGCTTTCGGCCTCCGGCGCGTGCGATGCGTCCCGCGCGGGCGTGGCCGGCGCGGGA
>JALUFY010000322.1 GCA_027051995.1 Hyphomicrobiales bacterium | reverse complement strand
AAGAGGCCCTGGGGCCGGTCATCCTGGTGGAGTGCCCGCGCATGCTCTTCCCCTTCGCGCGGCGCATCCTGGCCGACGCCACGCGCGACGGCGGCTTCCCGCCGCTGATGCTCGATCCCATCGATTTCGGCGCCATGTATGCCCAGCGCATGGCCGCCCAGGCAGGGGAAGAGGCCGGCAAGGCCACCACCTGAGGCGCGCCGCCCAAGGCGGGATACGGACAACGTAAAAAAGGCCCCGGCGAATGCACGGGGCCTTTTGTTTTTCCGTTCAGCCGGAAAGCATGCGCAGAGCATGCGGTCAATGGACGCTGATCGGCTCCAGATCGTTTTCCATGACATTGGCCAGCGCCCCGGCGCGGCTGTCGGTGATGGCCAGCGGCGTGCCGTCGGCGTGGCAGACGCAATAGAGCGGGGTGTCCTTTTCCACGTCCACCGGGACGCCGATCAGTTCGGACGCCTCCGCCGCCTTGATGGGACGGATATAGGCGACCTTGCCGCCGCCGAGCATCGCCAGCTCCAGGGGGCTCAAGCTCTTCGCATCCTGTGCCTTGGCCATGTGATCATACCTCTCTCGTCTCGCGGGAAGACGCGAAAAATCCGCGCCTTTCCTCCATGGGCATATGGGAAGCGCGGCGGGGATTTCAAGAACCTTTCGCGCGTCTGGTCAAAGCGCAAGCGGCGTGATAGGGTGCGCGGCGGAAATATCATCGCCATGCGCGCTGCGTCAAAGGCAGGGGGCTTTTCCGGCGCGGGGCATGGCAGGACTGGCAAGAGAGGGGCTATCCCATGAAACCGACACTCATTCTGGTTGGCGCGGACAAGGGCGGCGTTGGCAAGACCACCATTTCGCGCGCCCTGATGGACTTCCTGTCGCGGCGCAACATCCTGACGCGCGCCTTCGACACGGAAAACCCGCGCGGCACGCTGCACCGCTTCTATCCCGGCTCGACGGAGATCATCGACATCGAGGACGTGGCCGATCAAATGAAAATCCTCGACACCATGGAGGATGCCTCGGAGAAGGTCACCATCGTCGATTTCAAGGCCGGGGCGCTGGGCCGCACGCTGGACATTTTCGAGCGCATCGGCGTCTTCGAGGCGGCCCGCGACGGGCAGTTCGACATTGGCATGTTCCATGTGGTGGGCCCGGCGGTGGCTTCCCTGGACGAGCTTCAGGAAGTCAACAAATACGTCAACGGCATCGACTACGTGGTGGCGCGCAATTTCATCAACGACACCAACTTCTTCGAGTGGGACGAGGCGACCTACAAGAAGTATTTCGCCAACCTCAACAACGCCCACGAGATCGAGGTGCCCAAGCTCAACGAAATGGCTTACGAGGCGGTGGATCTCGCCGGCGTGACCTTCACCGACTTCGCCAGCAACAAGACGGCCACGGGCGAGCCGGCGAACAACTCCTTCACCCTGCGCGGCTATGTGCGCAAGTGGCTGTCGGAAATCGACGAGCAGTTCGAGGATCTGGCGCTGATCAAGAACATCCTCTCCGGCGCCCGCGCCCGCGCCGCCGCCCCCGCCAAGGAAGAGAAGAAAAGCAAGTAGGGCTCTCGGGGGCCAAGGACAATCACGGCAAACGGCAGGGGCCGCCCGCGCGGCCCCTTTTTCATGCCCCTTTATGTTTATGGGGATTGCATTTTTCCGCCGTGTTTAATGCGCCTCGTCCCAGTTGCGCGCGGCGCGGGCGTCCACTTTCAGCGGTATGGACATGGCCACCGCCGGGGCGGGGGCCTGCTCCATGATCCGGCGCGCCACTTCGATGGTGGCCTCCACCTCGTCATCCGCCGCCTCGAAGATCAGCTCGTCATGCACCTGCAGCAGCATTCTGCTCTTCAGCCCCCGCTCCTTCAGCGCTGCGGGCATGCGGATCATGGCGCGCTTGATGACGTCCGCCGCCGCCCCCTGGATGGGCGCGTTGATGGCGGCGCGCTCATTGAAGGCCTTCACCGCCGGATTGGAGGCCCTGATATTGGGGAAATGGATGCGCCGCCCGAAGATGGTTTGCACAAACCCGTGTTCGCGGGCGAAGGCCTTTGTGGCCTCCATGTAATCGCGGATTTCCGGGAAGCGCTTGAAATAGGTCTTGATGTAATCCGCCGCCTCCTGGCGCGGAATGCCCAGCTGGCGCGACAGCCCATGGGCGGAAATGCCGTAGATGATGCCGAAGTTGATCGCCTTGGCGCGGCGGCGGATCATCGGATTCATCCCCTCCACGGGCACGCCGAACATCTCCGAGGCCGTCATGGCGTGAATGTCCAGCCCTTCGTGAAAGGCCTTTTGCAGGCGCTTGACGCCGGCCACATGGGCCAGGATGCGCAATTCGATCTGGCTGTAGTCGGCGGAGATCAGCTTCGATCCTTCCGGGGCGATGAAGGCGGCGCGGATCTTGCGCCCTTCCGCCGTGCGCACGGGAATGTTCTGCAGGTTCGGATCGGTGGAGGCCAGCCGCCCGGTGTTGGTGGCGGCCATGGAATAGGAGGTGTGCACACGGCCCGTTTCCGGGTTGATGTGCGCCGCCAGCTCCTCGGCGTAGGTGGAGCGCAG
>JALUFY010000321.1 GCA_027051995.1 Hyphomicrobiales bacterium | reverse complement strand
TGATGGGCAAATGACCCGGGTGCATGTGATAGGCGCGGGCGTGGCGGGCATTTCGGCGGCCATGCATGCGCGGGCGCTGGGCGCGGAGGTGAGCGTTCACGAGCAGACCGGACACGCCGGCGGGCGGGCGCGTTCGTTCATGGATGCGAAACTGGGCCGCGAAATCGACAACGGCAATCATCTCATGCTGTCGGGCAACGCCTCGGTGCTGAAGCTGTGCGCCCTGCTCGGCTCAAGCGATGAACTGACAAGGCCGGATGCGGCGCGTTTTGATTTTTACGAGCTGGACAGCGGCCTGCGCTGGGCGCTGGAGCTGGATGACGGCCCCCTGCCCTTGTGGCTGTTCGACGCGGCGCGGCGCGTGCCGGGCACATCCGTCATGGATTATCTGAAGGGTCTGAAGCTGCTGTTCGCCGGAAACGCCAGCGTGGACAGGCTGTTCAATGACGGCGGTTCGTTGTGGCGGCGCTTCTGGGAGCCTTTCGCGGTGGGCGTGCTGAACACGGAGCCGGACGAGGCGGCGGCGCGGCTGCTTTTGCCGGTGATCCGCGAGACGCTGGCCAGGGGCGGCAGGTTCTCCACGCCGATGGTGGCGCGGCGCGGGCTGTCGCATGTCTTCGCCCATCCTTTCGAGAAAGCGGCCGCCAGGGACGGCAAGCTGGATGTGCGCCTCTCCCATGGCCTGAACGGGATGGAGGTGTCCGCCGGGCGCGTGAATGTCTTGAAATTCGATGACGGGGACATCGTGCTGGATGATGAGAGCAAGGTCATTCTGGCCGTCTCCCCCTGGGCGGCGCGCGCCCTGATGCCCGCGCTCATGACGCCGGGGCGCTTCTCGCCCATCGTCAATGTGCATTTCCGGCTGGAGGCGGGCCGCATGCCGCGGGACGCGCCCCTGTTGCATGGCGTGCTGGGGGGCGTCTCGCAATGGGTGTTCCGGCGCGAAGATGTGGCTTCCGTGACCATTTCGGCGGCGCACGGGCTGGTCAACGCGGAGGCGGCGGAGACCGCCCGCAGGGTGTGGCCTGAAGTGGCGCGCACCCTCGGCATTGATGATGCCCCCCTGCCCGCCTTCCGCGTCATCAAGGAACGCCGGGCGACCTTCGCCGCCACCCCGGCGGAGCTGGCCAGACGCCCCGGGCCGGAAACGGGGCTGGCCAATCTGATACTGGCCGGAGACTGGGTGGACAACGGCCTGCCCGCCACGATAGAAGGCGCTGTGCGCTCCGGCGAAACGGCGGCCCGGATCGCGCTGGAGCGCGCGCAATGAGGCATCCCGGGATGGCGCGGCCTCAAGGGCGCGCCGCCGCCCGCCAGACATGAGGACAACAGCCCCGATGAACACCGAATCCCTGACAGAAGCCGCGCGCGAGACGGCCAGGGAGGCCGCCCGCCATCTGCTGGCCCGCCAGAAGCCGGACGGGCATTTCGTCTATGAGCTGGAGGCGGACGCCACCATCCCGGCGGAATACATATTTCTCAATCACTTCCTGGGAACACCTGAACCGGAACTTGAAGAAGAGCTCGGGGATTATCTGCGCGCCATCCAGTCGGACGAGCATGGCGGCTGGCCGCTGTTTCACGCCGGTGATTTCGACATCTCGGCCTCGGTGAAGGCCTATTACGCGCTGAAGATCCTTGGCGATGATGTGAACGCGGCGCACATGGCGCGGGCGCGCAAGGCCATTCTGGCGCACGGCGGGGCGGAAACCTGCAACGTCTTCACCCGCTACCTGCTGGCGCTTTTCGGGCAGATTCCCTGGCGTGGCGTGCCGGCCATGCCGGTGGAGCTGATGCTCATGCCAAAGTGGTTCCCCGTCAACATCTGGAAAATGTCCTACTGGTCGCGCACGGTGATCGCGCCGCTGCTCATCATGGCGGCGCACCGGCCAAAAGCGGCCAACCCCACCGGGGCGGAGTGCCGCGAGCTGTTCCGCGTGCCGCCCAAGATTCGCACGAAATGGCAGACCAACCCGACGGGCACCAAATGGGGGGCGTTCTTCCTTCTTCTCGACAAGCTGTTGCAGCCGCTGGAGGCGCATGTCCTGCCGCGTCTGCCGTTCCGCCGCAAGGCGCTGGAAAGGGCGGTGGAGTTCTATTCGGAACGCCTCAACGGGCTGGACGGGCTGGGGGCGATTTTTCCGGCCATGGCCAATTCGGTGATGGCCATGCATGTGATGGGCGTGCCGCCGGAGCATCCCGATTACCAGACAGCGCGTGAATCGGTGCGGCGGCTGCTGGTGGCCCCGGCGGAAGAACGCGGCGGCAGGCCGCGCTATTGCCAGCCCTGCGTCTCGCCGGTGTGGGACACCGCGCTGGCCACGCACGCCCTGCTGGAGGCCGGAACCGGCCCCGATGACGCGCGCATCCGCAAGGCCTGCGACTGGCTGGCCGGTCTGCAAATCCTCGACGTGAAGGGCGACTGGGCGGTGAACGCGCCCGATCTGCCCCCCGGCGGCTGGGCCTTCCAGTATCGCAACGATTACTACCCGGACGTGGACGACACCGCCGTGGTGGGCATGCTGCTGCACCGGGTGGACGCGGAGAAATACGCCGGAAACAT
>JALUFY010000320.1 GCA_027051995.1 Hyphomicrobiales bacterium | reverse complement strand
GCTTACGATACCATGTCCGGGGGATGAATTCTTGGTAAGTGTCCAACCGGAAATTCCGGATGGAGCTGGACGCCAGCAACGGAAATCAGGATTTCAGCAGCTCGTCCAGGCGCTTGCGCTCCTCCTCGGAGAGCGCCGCCTCGACCTTCGCGGCGGCCTTCGACGCGGCGGCCCTGCGGCGGGCGTAATAGACGCCGAAGCCGCCGGTCAGCAGCACCAGGAAGGGGCCGAACCAGAGGATGTAGGTCTGGGGCTCCAGACGCGGCTTGAGCAGAACGTATTCGCCATAGCGCGAAACCAGATAGTCCACCGCCTGCTTGTCCGTGTCGCCGGCCTTGAGGCGCTCGCGCAGCAGGATGCGGATATCCTTCGCCAGATCGGCGTTGGATTCGTCGATGCTCTCGTTCTGGCAGACCAGGCAGCGCAGGTTTTTCGAGATGGCGCGGGCGCGGGCCTCCAGCTTGGGATCCTTGAGCATTTCCGATGGCTCGACGGCCAGCGCGCGGGGGGTGAAAACGGCGATGGAGAGGACGGACAGCACAATGGCGAAAAGCTTGTTCATGATGATGTCTCCCCTGTGTTCCCCTACTCCGCCGGCTGAGCGGCGGCATTGCCGCGCGCCCTGGCCGCCACGCCGACGCGGAAGCGGCGGTCAAGAAGCGAGACGAAGCCGCCGAAGGCCATGAACAGCGCGCCCAGCCACATCAGGTAGATGAAGGGATGGAAATAGACGCGCACGACGCGGCCCTTGCTGTCGCGGTCGCCGATGGCGACATAGAGATCGCCCTTGAGGAAATGCAGCAGACCGACTTCCGTGGTGGGCATGCCGCGCGGGATGAAGGAGCGCTTCTCGGAGGTGACGATGGTGACGGGCCTGCCGTCCCTGCTGACCTGGAAGCGGGCCTGTTCGGCGATGTAATCGGGGCCCTTCTCGCGGCGCTCGTCAAGATATTTCACCTCGTAGCCGCCCGCCCTGATGACCTCGCCGGGCCGCACGGAGGTGATGACCTCTTCCTTCCAGGTGGAGGAGGCGATGATGCCGAGCACCACCAGCCCCATGCCCAGATGCGCCAGCGTCATGCCGAGCGCCTGGCCGGGCAGTTTCCACAGCCTGCGCAGGGATGTGGAGAGGGGCGCGCGGAACAGCTTGATGCGGATGGCCAGCTCCTCCAGCGCCCCGGCGATGATCCAGACGCCGAGGGCGATGCCCAGGGCGGCCATGACGGGATGGCCATAGGCGATGGCGGCTACGGCGATGGCCGAAACAAGCGCGATACCGGCTGCGGCGGTGAGCCTTTGCAGGGCGGCGAAGAGATCGGCGCGCTTCCACGACAGCATGGGGCCAACGGGAATAAGCAGCAGCAGCGGGATCATCAGGATGCCGAAGGTGAAATTGAAATAGGGCGCGCCGACGGTGATCTTGCCGCCGCCGGTGATGGCCTCGTAGGCCAGCGGAAAGAGTGTGCCGATGAAGACGGCGGCGGCGGAGGCCGACATGAGCAGATTGTTGACCACCAGAGCGCCCTCGCGGGAGATGGGAGCGAACAGGCCGCCTGTCTTGAGGGTGCCGGCCCGGGCGGCGTAGAGAACGAAGGAGCCGCCGATGAAGAACAGCAGGATCATCAGGATGAAGACGCCGCGCCCCGGATCGACGGCGAAGGCGTGCACCGAGGAGAGCACGCCGGAGCGCACCAGGAAGGTGCCGATGAGGGAGAGCGAAAAGGCGATGATGGCCAGCAGGATGGTCCAGATTTTCAGGGTGTTGCGCTTTTCCACCACGATGGCCGAATGCAGCAGCGCCGCGCCGGCCAGCCAGGGCATGAGGGAGGCGTTCTCCACCGGATCCCAGAACCACCAGCCGCCCCAGCCGAGCTCGTAATAGGCCCACCAGGAGCCCAGGGCGATGCCCAGGGTGAGGAACGTCCAGGCGGCCAGCGTCCAGGGGCGCACCCAGCGCGCCCAGGCGGCGTCCACCTTGCCTTCCATCAGCGCGGCGATGGCGAAGGAGAAGGCGACGGAAAAGCCCACGTAGCCGGTGTAGAGCAGCGGCGGATGGAAGGCCAGGGCGGGATCCTGCAGGATGGGATTGAAGCCCCTGCCCTGCATGGGCACCTGATCGAGCGGGATGCGCTCGAAGGGATTGGAGACGGTGATGATGTAGAGCAGAAAGCCCACCGAGATGGAGCCCTGCACGCCGAGCACGCGGGCCTTGAGCGACAGGGGCAGATTGCCGGAGAAGACGGCCACGGCCATGCCGAAGAGCGACAGGATGGACACCCACAGCAGCATGGAGCCTTCATGATTGCTCCACACGCCGGTGATCTTGTAGAGCAGCGGCTTGGCGGTGTGGGAATTGGCCCAGACATTGAGGACGGAAAAATCAGACTGGAGATAGGCCCAGACGAGCGCCCCGAAGGCGGCGGCGACAAGGAAAAATTGGGCGATGGCGGCGGCCGGAGCCTCGTTCATCAGTTGCTGATCGCCGCGCATGGCGCCATAGAGCGGCACGATGGTCTGATAGACAGCCACGGCGAAGGCAAGAACAAGCGCGAAATGGCCCAGTTCGACAA
>JALUFY010000319.1 GCA_027051995.1 Hyphomicrobiales bacterium | reverse complement strand
GCTCGAGGCGGCCTGCGATCATGATTTCATTATCATCGAGGACGATTTCGAGTTCGAGGCCAATTACGTCAACGAGCCGTGCCCGTCGCTGAAATCGCTGGATGACGAGGGCCGGGTCGTCTATGCTGGATCATTGTCCAAGAGCCTGTTTCCGGGGCTCAGGCTGGGCTTCATGGTGGGGCCGTCACGCCTGATCGAGGAGGCGCGCGCCCTGCGCCGGCTCATGGTGCGCCATCCGCCATCGAACAATCAGCGCACCGTGGCGCTGTTCCTGTCGCTTGGCCATTACGACACGCTGGTGCGGCGCATGCACAGGGTGCTGCGCGAGCGCTGGGAGATCATGGGCCGGGCGCTGCACACATACCTGCCGCAATCCAGCGAAGCGCCGAGCTTCGGCGGCTCGTCCTTCTGGGTCAACGGGCCCGAATGGCTGGATGACGCGGCGCTGCAGGCGGCGGCGCGGGAAAAGAGCATCTTCGTGGAGCCCGGCAACGTCTATTATGGCGGGCCGGAAAAGCCGCGCAACAATTTCCGCCTGGGCTTTTCGGCCATCCCGACGGAACGCATCGAACCCGGCATCAAGCTGCTGGCGGAGATCATCCGCGGCATGGAGCCCTGAGCCGCCGGGGTGGCGGCCCTCTGGCATGAACATACGGGCCAATCTGGCGCTAAACTTGGTCCAGGCGTCCTTGTAGTGTCTGTTCAGGCATAAACATGTGTCCGCTCAGGCACAAAACAGACATCCATGCAAGGAAGAGGCAGCCGTCATGCTCATAGGGATTCCCAAGGAAATCAAGGTTCACGAATACCGCGCCGGGATGACTCCGGCCAGCGTGCGCGAGGCCGTGCATCACGGCCATGACGTGCTGGTGGAGACGCAGACCGGAGCGGGTATCGGCGCATCCGATGACGACTACCGCGCCGCCGGGGCGAAAATTGCCGATACGGCGCGGGAAATCTTCGAAAAGGCGGACATGATCGTCAAGGTCAAGGAGCCACAGGCCGGCGAGCGCGCCATGCTGCGCCCCGGGCAGGTGCTGTTCACCTATCTGCATCTCGCGCCCGATCCCGATCAGACCCGCGATCTGGTGGAATCGGGGGCCATCTGCATCGCCTACGAGACGGTGACGGGGCCGAACGGCTCTCTGCCGCTGCTTGCGCCGATGTCGCAGGTGGCCGGGCGGATGTCCATTCAGGCCGCCGCGCATTGCCTGGAGAAGGAACAGGGCGGCATGGGCGTGCTGATGGGCGGCGTGCCCGGCGTGCGCCCGGCGAAGGTCTGCGTGCTGGGCGGCGGCGTGGTCGGCGAGAACGCGGCGGCCATGGCCATCGGGCTGGGCGCGGACACGGTGATCCTGGAGCGCTCCGCGCCGAAGATGCAGGAGCTGACGCGCACCTTTGGCAACGCGGTGAACACCGTCTATTCCACCCGCCAGTCGGTGGAGGAAGAGGTGCTGGCGGCCGATGTGGTGATCGGCGGCGTGCTGATCCCCGGAGCGGCGGCGCCGAAGCTGATCACCCGCGAGCTGGTCAAAAACATGAAGCCTGGCTCGGTCATCGTCGATGTGGCCATCGATCAGGGCGGCTGCGCGGAGACGTCCCTGCCCACCACACATTCGGAGCCCACATACATCGTCGATGACGTGGTGCATTACTGCGTGGCCAACATGCCCGGCGCGGTGGCGCGCACCTCCACCTACGCGCTGAACAACGTCACCCTGCCCTTTGCCCTGGCGCTGGCCGACAAGGGCTGGAAGGCGGCGCTGGCGGATGACCCGAACCTGCTGGCCGGTCTCAACGTGGCCGAAGGCAAGGTCACCTGCAAGGCCGTGGCCGATGATCTCGGCTATGACTATACGGAGCCGGAATCCCTCATCAAGAACTGATACCTGAAGACCTCCCTCTTCAAAACCGTCCCCGCCCTGCCCATATCAGCGGCAGAGCGGGGATTTCTTTTGGAAAGGAGACATTCTCATGGAAACCAGGATTCTGGAAAAAGACGAATGGGCCGATGAGCTGATCAGGCTGTGGCGGCTGATGGACGGCAAGGACGTCATGATCGAGGTCGAGGCGCTCAATCTGGGCGATCAGGTGGAAGCGGAATTCCTGCCGCTGAAGGGCCTGAGCTATGACCACAAGGATGACGTGGTGCAGGTCCGGGTGGGGCCGCTGGAGCACATGATCAACAAGCCGTCGAAAATCGCGCTCGCGGTGGAAAAGGGGCGTCTGCTGGCCATTGACATCACGGACGCCGATGGCGAGCAGCACCTGATCAAGCCGCAGGAAGCCGTCATAGTGTAAGCCGCGTTTCAGGATTCGGCCATAACGGACGGGGCGGGATTTTCCGGAAGGGAATGTCCCGCCCTTTCCTTTCCCGCCCCTGCTTGATCCAGATCATTGCGGGGGTGACAATCAGGCCCGAGACTGGCACGAGACGGGGGCGCATTGTTCTTGATGGAGGTATCGGACATGCGCAAGTTTCTTTTCTCCCTGGCCGCCGCGGCGATTGTCTTCACAACGCCCGTTCTGGCGGACATCTTTCCCGGATCTTCCGGACGCTATCTGAGCAATGGCGAAC
>JALUFY010000318.1 GCA_027051995.1 Hyphomicrobiales bacterium | reverse complement strand
CCAATGACAATGGCGAAGACGGCTCGGAGAATACCTTGCGCATCGAGGATCTCACCGTTCCGTGGAATGGCCCGGCGGAGGGCTGATCCCCTGAGGTGAAAAAAAATCCCGCTTCCGCCTTGCCCACGCGCGGCGGGAGGGCTATCTGTCGCCTGCCGGTTCACACAAACTGACGGGACGGACGGATCATGGCGCAGCGCGACTTCGAGGATCTGGCGGCGGATTTCGAGTTTCTCGACAACTGGGAAGACCGCTACCGCTACATCATCGAGCTGGGGCGCGAGCTGGAGCCCTTTCCGGAAGAGGCGCGCACTGAGGCCAACAAGGTCAACGGCTGCGTCTCGCAGGTGTGGCTTTATCCGCAGGCGCGCAAGAGCGAAACCGGCGAGACGGTTCTTGACCTGAAAGGCGACAGCGACGCGATGATCGTGCGCGGGCTGGTGGCCATACTTCTGGCTCTGGTGTCCGGGCGGCCGGTGGACGAGATCATCAACATGGACATTCGCGGCGAGCTGGAGCGCCTTGGCCTTCAGGAGCATCTGACGCCGCAGCGGGCCAACGGCCTGGCGGCGATGATGGAGCGCGTCAAGGCCGAGGCCCGCAAGGCAAAGGGCTGATTGCGTCCGGTTTTTCGCCGCTCAAGGCGCGGTTTCTTCCGCCTTTTCCGTTTCTTCCGGCGCGGGGACATCGCGCGGCAGGGCGTATTCGGGCACGTGGCCGGGAAGGCCCCAGGAGAGAACGCGGGCGGCGCGGGTGGCGGGCCGGTCATTCTTCAGGCCATAGTGGCGCGCCAGCCTGTCCAGGGCGATGCGCAGCACGAGGCGGGCGGAGCGGCGCGGCCAGCCGAGGCGGCGCTCGGCGCTCTCCAGGCCGCGCGACAGGCAGCAGACTTCCAGCAGAATGTCATCCAGCCCCGGCCCGGCGGCGGCCAGGGCGCGGCGCACCTTCTGGCGGGCGGCCAGGGCGCGCTCGCCCGCGTCGAGATGATCGCGCGGCGCGGCGCGCACGCGGCGGCGCTCCGAGGCGGCGAAGGCGGCGTCCCACGAGGCGGTGATCTTCTGGCCCAGGCGGGCGGCCTCGTAATCACGGCGCAGGCGCTCTCCGGCGGCCAGTTCCTCCGGCGAGAGAAAGGACGCGCCATTGCGATCCTTGCGGCGGGCCAGCCAGTCCAGCGGCGATTCCCCGGCGCTGACCTCGGCGTGGCGGTGCACACCATCGGGATCGGTGATTTCGCGGCGCAGGCGCTTTTTCGCCGGCGGAGTGGCCGCCTCGCCCTGCCGGGCGCGGGCCAGCCAGGCGCGGCCTGCCCTGGTGATCGTCCAGCGCCCCTCATTGCCGCGCAGCCAGCCCGCGGCGGCCATGGCGTCCGCCGCCTGGGCGGGAATGTCCATGACCGGCTTTCCGAAGGCATTGCGCGGCGACCAGAGCCGCCAGAGCGCACCCGCACCGGCCGGCCCCGCGCTTTCGCAGGTCACATGGCCGCCATTGGCCGAGAGGCGTTGCAGGACGATGCGGGCGATGCGCTGAAATTCACGCGGGGCTACCATGGCTCGCCCTCCCCCTGAAGAAAATCCCGGCGGGGTGCTTCGTCCTGCCGCTCCCGTTTATGTTCATGTTTTGTTCTTAACTGGATGGCGGAATCAAGGGCGCTGACGGCCAGCTCCAGGTCATGCAGGAAGGCGTCGAAGACCGGGGCTTCGCGGCGCTCCTCGATGCGCTGGCAGGCATGGGCCACGGTGGTGCGATCCTTGCGGAACAGCGCGGCGACAAGCGTCAGGGGCATGGAGAAGACCACATGCATGAGATACATGGCGCACTGGCGGGCCAGCACGGCGCGGGCATCGGCGCGGGCGCGCCCGGCCAAGAGCATGGCGCGCTGGGAGACGCCGAACCCGGCGGGCACGGCGCGCAGGATCAGATCGCGCCGCTGGCGGTCCAGACGGGAGGGTTCGTCATTGGCGGCGGGACGGGGGGCGCAGGGCCCATCCGGCGGCGCGGAGAGCGCGTTCAATGCTGGCGGCATGGGGCTTTCCTCTCTTGTTGCATGAACAATTGCGGAACATATTATCCGCTTGAGGAATATTAGCCTATACGGTTTTTTGCCGCTGGGGACAGCTCATTGCCGAAAATCGCGCATCCGCTTGATTCCGAAGGGGGAATCCGCCCGCTTTGCGCCCCGCAGCATGGCGGGAAGAGGAACCGGGGCGGGATTGATCGTGCGGCTCAGCTGGCGGTGAGGCTGACGGCTTCGTTTCCGTCCGCGTGTTCCGCGCCGAGCTTGCTGGCGGCCACGCAGAGATCCAGCCCCAGCAGAATGACGCCGCCGTCTTCGCCATTGGACATGGGCAGGCGCAGCCAGAACTGCACCAGATGATCCTTGCCTGCGGCGGGAGCGCGCAGCATGCCCGCGACGGGTCTGGGCTGCTGGCGGATCAGATCGTAATTGCGTTTCCAGTAATCCCGGTTGCCGTCCCAGTCGTGATTGGCCAGCGTCCTGCCTGTGATCTCGCGGCCATGAATGTCCCACAGGGCGGTGCCGGCCAGGCGGACGCGGATGACATCGGGATCGGGCAGCAGCTCGATGAGCGATACATTGGGCAGAAGATCGCGGATACCGGCGGGCGAGAGCGCGGCGCGCGGCGGCATGTCCGCATCACCCTTGAGTGCGAGCCAGTAATCGAAAATCCGGCGCTGCTCCTCCAGAAACAGCTGTGCGCCGAAGGCGCGTATGCCGCCCTGCCCCATCATCGTTGCCCTGCCCCCTGATCTGCGAATCGCGAATCATCGCGCGGAATCACTATGAATCAGTCCCCCCGCTCATGGCAAGAGTCTTCATGCGCGCAAGCGGCGGGGGTGTGGCGGCGCAATCCCGGTTCGCGGCGCGAAAAAGGGCCGCCCCGAAGGAGCGGCCCCTGATCAGGAATCGCTGGCGCGCGGCCTTCAGCCCTTGCGGCGCTGGCCCAGGCCCATCTTCTTGGCCAGGGCCGAGCGGGCCTTGGCGTAATTGGGCGCGACCATGGGATAATCGGCCGGCAGGCCCCATTTCTCGCGGTATTCTTCCGGCGAGAGATCGTAATGGGTGCGCAGATGGCGCTTGAGCGACTTGAACTTCTTGCCGTCCTCGAGGCAGATGATATAGTCCGGCTGCACCGAGCGGCGGATCGGAACGGCGGGCTTGAGCTCCACCTTCTCCTCTTCCCTGGCGCCTTCGACGGCCTTGGCGAGCGCGCCATAGACATCATTGATGAGAGCGGGCAGCTCATTGGCCGGAACGGCGTTGTTGCCAACATAGGCGGCGACGATATCCGCCGTCAGCTCCACGAACTCGTTGCGCATGTCGATGTTTGTTTCTTCGCTCATGTTGTTCATTACCTGTATTTTCATGCCCCTGCGGCATCATGACGGCGGCCATTTCATGGACTGATCAGCCCGGCCACGCCATTGATGCGCATGTTTTGTTCAAAGCGCTGTCATACCATTTTCTTCAGGATGAAATGACCAGCGCCGCCAAATCATTTACTCACGCGAATCCTGAAAGGTTGACCGACATGTAACCTTGAAATCTTCATGTGTCAACATGGAGATTGTAAAAAATCAAAGAAACTCTGTGATAAAGTTACCGTGATGCCCGTGGCGTTACCTTTTTCCTGACTCGAAGCGGACACTTTTCATGAACAAGGCGCTTGAAAAAACATATTCAAGGATTACTACATGCCCCTAACGTCACACAATATTGCCCAGCGTTGTTTCCCTGATCCACCAGCGCGGATGTTCCCGCCGCAACCGGGCGGCCGCCCGGCGGGCCGAGTCATCGCCGGGAAAGAGGGCGAAGCAGGTCGCCCCGGAGCCGGACATGCGCGCGAGGCGGACATCTTCGCAGGCACACAGGGCATCGAGGCAGGCGCCGATGCTCTCATGCAGGGCGCGGGCCGGAGCCTGCAGATCATTGCGCGCCCCGGCCAGCCAGACAACGAGATCTTCCGCCTTGGCCGGAATGGGCTCACTGGGAAGGGGCGCGCCGCCAGAGCCGCCCGGCGCAAGGCCCAGCTTTGCGAAAACCTCCGCCGTGGAGACGGCCACGCCTGGATTGACCAGCACGGCGGGCAGGGAAGAGAAATCCGCCAGGGGTTCGAGCTGTTCGCCAATGCCGCGCATGCGGCAGGCGCGGCCTTGCAGGCAGACGGGCACATCCGCGCCCAGCTCAAGGGCCAGTTCCATCAGCTCGTCACGGGGCGGGGCGGCGTCATGCAGGCGTGTCATGGCGCGCAGAACGGCGGCGGCGTCGGCGGAGCCGCCACCGATGCCGGAGGCGACGGGCAGATTCTTCTCCAGCCGGATACGCACGGGCGCGAACAGCGCGGGCCATCGGGCCACGGCCAGGCGGGCGGCGCGCAGGGCCAGGTTGCCTTCGTCCAGCGGCAGCCCGGCGGCGAAGGGGCCGTGCGCCCGCAATGAGAAGCCGGCGGCCCTTTCCACATGAACGGCTTCACCGGCGGCGGCGAAGGCGGTGATGCTGTCCAGCAGGTGATAGCCATCGGCGCGGCGGCCCGTGACGTGCAGCGCCAGATTGATCTTGGCGGGGGCGAATTCCCGGATCATGGCGGCTCAGGGTTTGGCCGGAGCGGCCTTGGCCGGGGCGGCGGCGGTCTTTTTCGCCGGCTTGGCGCGCCTTTTGCTCTCCAGCCCGTGCTTGAGCTTTTCCTGAATGCGCTTGAGAACGTCCGGATCGGGCTTGTTGTCGCGCGCGTGCAGCCACTGGAAGCGCGCCTCCAGCCTGCGGCCCACGCGCCAGTAGGCGTCACCCAGGTGATCGTTGATGACCGGGTCTTCCGGGCGCAGCTCGACGGCGCGCTCAAGCTGCTTCACGGCGTCCTTGTAGCGGCCCAGCTTGTAATAGGCCCAGCCCAGGCTGTCGACGATGTAGCCGTCGTTGGGGCGGGCGTCCACCGCCTTGCGCACCATGTTCAGGGCTTCATCGAGGTTCCTGCCCTTGTCTATGAGCGAATAGCCCAGATAATTAAGCACCGAGGGATGATCGGGGTTGAGCTTCAGGGCGAGGCGGAAATCAGCCTCGGCCTCCGGCCAGTGGCCGGAGCGCTCGTTGGCGATGCCGCGGAAATAGTAGATGCTCCAATGGCGCGGCTGGGGCTCGCCCATGCGCGCCAGGGCGCGCGAATAGGCCTCCGCCGCCTCTTTCCATTTTTCATGAGAGCGCAGGATGTTGCCCAGGGTGAGAAAGACCTTGTAGGCCTCCGGATGTTGCGCCGCGAGCGTGCGCAGAAGCGAGATGGCCTCGTCCGGCCGCTTCAGGTCGTCCAGCGCCAGGGCGATCTGTATCCGGGCCGGGACATAGAGGGGATGCTCCTTCGGGATTTTCCCATAGGCCTCGATGGCCTTTTCAAAGCGCCTCGTGCTTTCGTAAATCTGGCCAAGCAGCATTTCGGCGACGGGGAAATCCGGGCGCATGCGCAGGGCCATCTGGGCATAGACCAGGGCGATGTCGATGCTGCGGTCGTCGGTCAGCGCGGAGGCCAGGGAGAACAGCGCCTCGGCCATGCCCTCGCGGGCGTTGTTCACGAGAGGCCTGGCGGGCCTGCCGGCGTCCAGATCCTTCAGCGCCTGGCGGATGATGGCGTTTTCCGGCGCGTTGGCCAGAAAGGCCTTGTATATCTTGCGGGCCTTCCGCGGCTTGCCGGCGCGGCGCAGGAAACTTCCATAGCCCTGGGTGATGCGCAGGGAGCCGGAAATCTCCTTCCAGGCCTTGGCGTAGAGCCCCTCGGCGCGCGATGGCGAATGGAGCAGATCGGCGATGAGGGCGGAATGGAAGGACTTGAAGTTGGAAAAGGATTCGTGCTTGTCGAGCGCCTTCATGGCCTCCACGGCCTTGGCGAAGTTCTTTTCCCCGGCCCATGTCCAGGCCATGAGCAGGCCGCCGGAGAGCTCGCCGACGGGGGTATAGGCGGAGGCCTTGAAATATTTGCGGGCCCTGGCGAAATCGCCGCTTTCGGCGGCCTTGAGGCCGAGCACGATATTGGCCAGGCGCTGGCGCGGGTTGTTCTTGACGATGCGCCGCGCCAGTTCGTCGGCCTTGGCCCACTGGCCGGTGGAGGCGTGCAGCACGAAGGCGCGGGTCAGCAGGCCGGGATTGGCCGGATCCATGCTCAGGGTGGAATCGAAGAACAGGGCGGCGGCGTCATAGTCGCGCAGGCGGGCGGCATAGCGGGCGGCCAGATAACTGCCCGACAAAGAGCCGCCGATCCAGTTGTCCAGAGCATCGCCGATGCTTTTGCCCACCGGAGCCGGAGCGGACGCCGCGGCGGGCAGCGACATGAGGAGGGCCAAGGCGCCCGCGGGCAGCCATCTCTTCACAAGGCGGATCGGTGTCATGCGGCCGGGTTTCCCGTCATTGGTCAAAAAGGAGCGGCATGGACGCGCCAGAGCGGCGCGGCGTCAAGGCCATGCAAGGTCTTTTAGCCCCTCGGGCGGGCGCGCGGCAAGTGCGGGCAAATGTCTTTTTCGTTAACTTCGCCCGCCGGCAAGCGAACCGCTACATATTGGGATAATTCGGCCCTTCGCCGCCCTGTGGCGTGCGCCAGGTGATATTTTGCGCCGGATCCTTGATGTCGCAGGTCTTGCAGTGAACGCAGTTGGCGGCGTTGATCCGGAAGACCTTCTGGCCGCCTTCCTCGACGATTTCATAGACGCCCGCCGGGCAATAGCGCTGGGCCGGTTCGGCGTAGCGCGGCAGATTTTCCGTCAGCGGGATTGCGGGATCGGCCAGATGCAGATGCACCGGCGCATCCTCGTCATGGGCCGTGCCGGAAAAGGCGACGTTCGTCAGCCTGTCGAAGGAGAGCACGCCGTCTGGCTTCGGATAGGCGATGGGCCGGCATGCGGCTGCTTCCTTCAGGCAGGCGTGATCGGGCTTGCCGTGTTTCATGGTTCCGAACAGCGGCTTGCCGGAAAGATGCGCCCACCACATGTCCAGC
Organism: Hyphomicrobiales bacterium; assembly: GCA_027051995.1. Taxonomy (GTDB): domain Bacteria; phylum Pseudomonadota; class Alphaproteobacteria; order Rhizobiales; family Aestuariivirgaceae; genus Thermopetrobacter. Next base: position 2,217 of record JALUFY010000318.1, on the reverse strand, counting down.
CCGCCCAGAACAAGGCCGCCAAAGAGGCCGAAACGCGACAGCAGCGGCTTGACATTGCGCACCCTGGCCAGATCGTCATGCACCCAGGAGGCGGCCAGGCTCTTTTCGTATCCCTCGAGCTCATCGCCCGCGCGCCCTTGCCCGAGAGCCGCGTGAACGGCCTCAGCCGCCAGCATGGCCGATTTCATGGCGTTGTGGGCGCCCTTGATGCGCGGCACGTTCATGAAGCCCGCCGAATCGCCAATCAAGGCGCCGCCGGGAAAGACCAGCCGGGGGATGGACTGAAGCCCGCCCTCGGCCAGGGCGCGCGCGCCATAGGCCACGCGGCGGCCGCCCTCCAGCATGTCCGCGATCAGCGGATGATGCTTGAAGCGCTGGAACTCCTCGTAGGGGCTCAGCCAGGGGTTCTCATAATTCAGGTGGGTGACGAAGCCCACGGAGGCCAGATTGTCCTCCAGATGATAGACGAACCCGCCGCCGCCCGTCTTCAGCCCCAGCGGCCAGCCCATGGTGTGCAGCACGAAGCCCTGATTATGCTTCCCTGGGGCCAGCTCCCACAGCTCCTTGACGCCAAGGCCGTATTTCTGCGGCTCGCTGTCCCTGTCCAGGGCGTATCTGGCGATCACGTCCCTGGCGATGGAGCCGCGCGCGCCCTCGGCGATGAGCACATATTTGCCCGTCAGTTCCACGCCGGGCTCGTATTCGGGCTTCGGCTCGCCCTGCCTGTTCAGGCCCATTTCCCCGGCGATAACGCCGCGCAACGCGCCCGCGTCATCATAAAGCGGCGCGGATGCGGCAAAGCCGGGATAGATTTCCACCCCCAGCTCCTCGGCCTGACCGGCCAGCCAGCGCACCAGATTACCCAGGGAGGCGGCGTATTTGCCCTTGTTGCTCATGAAAGGCGGCATGGTGAAATGCGGCACGCGCATACCCCCGGCCGGGCCGAGCAGCCAGAACTGATCCTGTTTGACAGGCGTGTTCAGGGGCGCGCCGCGCTCCTTCCAGTCCGGGATGAGCTCATCGAGCGCCTTCGTGTCGATGAGCGCGCCGGAGAGGATGTGTGCGCCGGCCTCCGAGCCCTTCTCCAGCACGCAGACGGAGACGCCTGCGTCCAGCTGCTTGAGGCGGATGGCGGCGGACAGGCCCGCCGGGCCCGCGCCGATGATGACCACGTCATAGGGCATTTCCTCGCGCCGGACGGGCTGGCTCATGGGGTGGCCTCTCTGGTTCGCTGGTTCGCCATTGCGGGATTTTCACGCATTCAACATTTCGCCTGCTTGCTGTTATAGTCGGCAAGGAAGAATAGACAAGGGCGGCGCCGGGGTGGCGGCGGACAGGGATCAGACAATGGCGGAAACGGACAACATGGACGCCCGGCAGGCAGCCGCCGCGCTGCAATGGCTGGCGGAAATGGGGGCCGACGAAGCCGTGCTGGAGGCCCCGGTCAACCGTTTTTCCGCCAGCGCCACGGGAGCGGACGCGCCCGCCGCGCAAGAACGGAGGGCCGCGCCCGCGCGCCCTGCTCCGGCAGAGATACGGCCCGCCGCGCCGCATCCCTCCCCCGCGCCGTCCGTGCAGCCTGCGCAATGCGCCTCGCTGGAGGAGATTTACCGGGCGCTGGACGGGATGAAGGATTTCCCCCTGCGGCGCACGGCCACCCATACGGTGTATACGGCGGGCAATCCGAAGGCGCGCGTCATGCTGATCGGCGAAGCGCCGGGGCGAGACGAGGACTTGCAGGGCAAGCCTTTCGTGGGGCGCTCCGGGCAGCTTCTGGACAGAATGCTGGCGGCCATCGGCCTGTCGCGCGAGGCCGAAGAGCCGGACAAGGCGGTGATCATCTCCAACGTCGTTTTCTGGCGGCCGCCGGGCAACCGCAAGCCCTCGGAGGCCGAAGTGGTCTTCTGCCTGCCGTGGCTGGAGCGCACCATCGAGCTGATCGCGCCGGAGGTCATCGTCTGCCTGGGGGCAACGCCCACGCAGCGGCTGACCGGCAGGGCGCAAGGGGTGCTGAAACTGCGCGGCAACTGGTTCTCTTATAACTCCGGCGGGCGGGCCATTCCCCTGCTGGCGACGCTGCATCCGGCCTACCTGCTGCGCCAGCCGGTGCAGAAGCGGCTGGCCTGGCGCGATTTTCTCTCCCTGAAAACACGGCTGGAAGAGCGCGCCCGCCCGTGATAGGCAGGGAGCGGGATTTCACCGGACAATTCAGGAGAA
>JALUFY010000317.1:1716-2591 GCA_027051995.1 Hyphomicrobiales bacterium | reverse complement strand
GCACAGCCCCTCGCCATAGGCGAAGGCGTGAAAGCGGCGCACGGCGGAGAGCTTGCGCGCCTGGGTGGAGGCCGCCATGCCCTGGGCGGCCAGTCCGGCCAGCCAGCCGCGGATGTCCTCCGGCCCGGCCCGGCAGGCGTCCAGCCCCTGACCGGCCAGCCAGTCCGCGTAACCGGCCAGATCACGCCCGTAGGCGGCCAGCGTGTTTTCCGCCGCGCCGCGCTCGGCGCTCATCATGTCCAGAAATCGCGCGATCAGCCGCTCGGTGCGATACGCGCTAGTTGTTGAATCTGTCATGCGGCAGGGCCTTCACCACTTCGCTCGGCGCGGGCGGAAAATTGGCGAGATACCACGCGCCCGCGTATCCAAGCCCAGTCAAGACCACAATGATTAACAGAAAACGAAGACTGTCCGGCATGACACCGCCTTTGTGTTTCGCCCCATCGCCGCCGCACCCGCCTCCCGCGAAGGCTTTGACCCGGCAGGCCCGGCGCGCTAGAAGAACCGGCACGCGAGACATCCCCTCCCGGCCAGGAGCCAGCAGACAAACATGACCCGGCGCAGCATAAGCAAATGCGTTGATCTGATCAATGCCCGCCTCGATGGCCGCCCGGTCGTGCTCATCGGTCTCATGGGCGCGGGCAAGACCACCGTGGGCCGCCGCCTGGCGCGCCGCCTGAATCTGCCCTTCGTGGACGCCGACGCCGAGATCGAAAGCGCCGCCGGCCGCACCGTGGCGGAAATCTTCGCCGAGGACGGCGAGGCCTTCTTCCGCTCGGGCGAAGAGCGCGTCATCGCCCGCCTGCTGGGCTCCGGCCCCCATGTGCTGGCCACCGGCGGCGGCGCGTGGATGAGCAAAAAAACACGCGATCTCG
>JALUFY010000317.1:0-1706 GCA_027051995.1 Hyphomicrobiales bacterium | reverse complement strand
TACGCCCGGGCCGACATCACCGTGGAAAGCCGCGAGGCCCCCCATCAGGCCATCGTCAACGACATCATCCATGCACTGGCCGCCTGGCTGGAAAGCGGCGGAGAGACGCCATGACGCAACAGCAGATCGTCAACGTCGCCCTTGGCGGGCGCGCCTATGACATCCACATCGGCCCCGGCCTTCTGCGGCGCTCGGGCGAAATCATCGCGCCATTGCTGCCCCGTCCGCGCACCCTTGTGGTGACCGATGAAAATGTCGCGGCCCTGCATCTGGACGCCTTGCGCGCCTCCCTTGACGAGGCCGGGATCGCCCATCAGGCCATCGTTCTGCCCCCCGGCGAGGCCACGAAGAGCTTCGGCCATTACCGGAAGCTGGTGGAAGACCTGCTGGCCTCCGGACTGGAGCGTTCCGATCTCGTCATCGCCTTCGGCGGCGGCGTCATCGGCGATCTGACCGGCTTCGCCGCCGCCACCGCGCGCCGGGGCATGGGCTTCACCCAGATTCCGACGACCCTGCTCGCCCAGGTGGATTCCTCCGTCGGCGGCAAGACGGGCATCAACTCCGCCCACGGCAAGAACCTCATCGGCGCCTTCCATCAGCCCGCCTGCGTCATCGCAGATACGAGCGTGCTCGACACCCTTCCCGGACGCCAGCTGCTGGCCGGATACGCCGAAGTGGTCAAATACGGCCTGCTGGGGGACGCGGACTTCTTCGCCTGGCTGGAGGACAACGCGAAAGACGTCATTCGCGGCGGCCAGTCCGCCCGCGCCCATGCCATCCGCCGCTCCTGCGAGGCCAAGGCGGACATCGTGGCCCGCGACGAGCTGGAGGGCGGCCCGCGCGCCCTGCTCAATCTCGGCCATACCTTCGGCCACGCGCTGGAGGCCGCCGTGGGCTACGGCGATGCGCTCCTGCATGGCGAGGCCGTGGCCATCGGCACGGTTCAGGCCTTCCGCTTCTCCGCCCTTCAGGGCCTTTGCCCCGAAGAGGACGTGCGGCGCGTAGAGGCCCATTTCCGCGCCATCGGCCTGCCGGTGGATGTCCGCGCCATTCACAACCGCCTGCCCAACGCCCCGGAACTCACCGCCATCATGCGCCAGGACAAGAAGGCAAAAGGCGGCAAGCTGGTTTTCGTTCTGGCCCGAGGCATCGGCCGGGCCTTCATCGCCAATGACGTGAACGCGGAAGCGGTCACGGACTTTCTGCGCGGAGAACTGGAGCGGGCGTGATGGACACCGGCATATGGCTCCTCGTGGCGGCGGTGGCGGCGCTGATCATTTTGTCGGCCTTCTTCTCCGGCTCCGAAACATCGCTCACCGCCATCTCCCGCGCCCGCGTTCACCGTCTGGCGCAGGAGGGCAACCGCCGCGCCCGCATCCTGCAAGCCCTGCTGGCCGCCCCGGAGCGCCTTCTGGGGGCCATCCTGCTGGGCAACAATCTGGTCAACATCCTCGCCTCGGCCCTGGCCACGACGCTGTTCATCCGCTTGTTTGGCCCCGCCGGGGTGGTCTGGGCCACCCTGTTGATGACCGCCCTGGTGCTCGTCTTCGGCGAGGTCATGCCCAAGACCTACGCCATTCTCAACCCCGACCGCTTCGCCCTGGCCATCGCCCCGGCGGCGCGATTCGTCGTGCGCCTCTTCTCGCCCGTGGTCATGCTGGTGCAGGCGCTGGTGCGCGCCGCCGGGGCGATGGCCAGGGCGAAGC
>JALUFY010000316.1 GCA_027051995.1 Hyphomicrobiales bacterium | reverse complement strand
GAGATCACCCCGTCCGCCGGTTTCGCGGCGGGTTTCAGGCGCTGGCCGCCAGCGCCAGCGGCTCCGGGGCCTCCTCGCGTGGCATGTCCAGCGGCGCAATCTCCCCAGTCAGATACATGGCCCGCGCCCTGGCCCGCGAAAGCTTGCCCGATGAGGTGAAGGGCAGGCTCTTGGGCGGCACGAGCACGATCTCGCATTCCACGCCCGCCGCCTGATGCACCGCCGCCGCAAGCCGCGCCCGCAAGTCCGCGCGCGCATCCGCCTCGCGCAGCCGGCATTGCGCCAGCACCATCACCCGCTCGCGCCCGCCGTCCCCCTCCAGCGCGAAGGCCGCCACGTCTCCGGAGCGCAGCGGCGAGACCTTCTCCGCCGCCCATTCGATGTCCTGCGGCCAGATGTTGCGCCCGTGATAGAGGATCAGATCCTTGGTCCGCCCGGTGATGACGATTTCGCCATCCAGCAGATAGCCCATGTCGCCGGTGTCCATGAAGCCGCCCGGCCGCATGATCTCCGCCGTCGCCTCCGGGTTGCGGTAATAGCCGTCCATGAGTGAGGGGCCCTTGACCCAGATATGGCCGATCTCGCGCTCGCCGAGCGCCTGCCCGGCGGCGTTGACCACCTTCAGCTCATGCCCCGGCAGCACCCGCCCGCAAGCGACGAAGGCGCGCGTTCCGGCATCTCCGGCCCCGGCGTTCTCCACTGGCACGGCCCTGTGCGCCAGCTTGTATTGCGCGCGGTCCACCACATCCACCTTCAGCGGCGCGTCCAGATCGCCAAAGCTGATGGCCAGCGACATTTCCGCCATGCCGTAGCTGGGCAGGAAAGCCTTCGGATCGAACCCGGCCGGCGAGAGCGCCCCGGCGAAGGCTTCGAGAATCTCCGGGCGCACCATGTCGCCGCCGATGCCCGCGATGCGCCAGGCCGACAGATCAAGCTCCTTCGCCTTGCCGTTGACCCGTTTGGCCGCCAGATCATAGCCGAAGCTCGGCGCGTAACAGACCGTGCAGCGGTTGTCCGACATGATCTTCAGCCACAGCACCGGGCGGCGCGCGAAAGCCGGCGTGGCCATGTAGTCCACCGTGCACTGGCCCATCATCGGCGACAGGCAAAAGCCCACCAGCCCCATGTCATGATACAGCGGCAGCCAGGAAAAGGCCCGGTCATCTTCCGTCACTTGCAGCCCGTGGCGCAGGATGCCCGTGGCGTTGGCGCAAATGGCCTTTTGCGAAATCAGCACGCCCTTGGGCGCGGAGGTGGAGCCGGAAGAATACTGGATATAGGCCGGATCATCCGCTGAAAACGGCGCGATTGCGCCTTCCTTCTCCGGCAGGGCGCGCAGTTCGTCATGAGTCAGGACAATGTTCACGCCCGCCTTTTCCGCCGCCCCCCGCACATGCCCGCGCAATTCCTCCGGCATCAGCGCCGCCGAGGCATGGGCGGCGCGCATCATCCCGGAGATGCGCTCCACATAGGCCTCCTTGCCGCCGATGTGCATCGGGTAGGGCATCGGGCAGGGCAGAACGCCCGCATACTGGCAGGCGAAAAAGGCGATCATGAAATCCGGCCCCGTCTCGGCCACGATGGAAACCCGCTCGCCGCGCCCGATCCCCGCCGCCGCCAGCTTTCCCGCCGTGGCCAGCGCCTTCTCGCGCAATTCGCGGTAGGGCAGCACCACATCGAGCGCCCCGCGCGGCGAATAGAAGTTGAAGCCGGTTTCGCCGAGAGCGGCGAAATCAAGCCCTTCGGTCAGCGTCGGAAAGCCGCCCCATTGCCGTTTCTGGCCGGGCGCGTGGCGCACCGTGCGCCGCAGGACGGGCTTTGCGATGTCAAGGCTTTCGCTTGCGCCAGCTTTGAGGGCCATGAGAGGTATTCCTGTTCTTGTTTATCTTTTTTTGCCGTTCCGCCGCATGACGCATCCGCCGGACGCCTCCGCCGGAATCCGGGCATCCGCCATGCCTGAGAATTCGCGGTGGAAAATACCACCACGCCGGATGGGAATGAAATCAAACTGTGTTTCAAATTGTAACGGAACACCGGCCCTTGCGGCGGGCCATTTATGGAGCCCGAGCCTAGAGCCGGCCCGTGTGCGCCATCCAGGCCATCAGCGCCAGCGCGCCGCTCAGCAGCCCGGCCAGCCACACCAGCCACAGAACCGCCGCCCCGTATCCGCCCGCCGTCTCGTCCCGCGCGGGGGATGTCTCCGCCGCCTCCGCCTTCGCCTCGTCCGGTTCCTCAACCGGGCGCAGCGGCTCTTCCAGCAGCTTCCGCCTCTGCAAGACCCTGTGGGCGATGAATTTGCGCGCGAAGGCGGCCATGTCCTCAAGCCTGTCCGTCTCGAACAGCACGGCGCGGCCATCGGCGGTATCCTGCGTCAGCCGCCATGTGCGCGCATCCTCCGCCATGTCCACATGCGAGGTCAGATCCAGCCAGAGGCGCGGCGGATTGCCCGGCGGCAGGGACAGATCGATGAACCCGGCGGCCTCCGGCATGGCCTCGACATAGGGCGCGATCTCCTGCTTGAGGGCGAACAGCCTGAGCGCCTCCACGTCGCGCACGGCGGCGATGGCGTCATCCCTGGCCGCCTGAAGATCGCG
>JALUFY010000315.1 GCA_027051995.1 Hyphomicrobiales bacterium | reverse complement strand
GTTTCTCGACGAGCTGCCGGAATTTTCCTCCCGCGCCCTGGAGGCCATGCGCCAGCCGCTGGAAACCGGCGAGATCACCGTGGCGCGCGCCAATTATCATGTCACCTGGCCGGCCCGCTTCCAGCTCGTCGCCGCCATGAACCCGTGCAAGTGCGGCCATTACGGCGAGCCGGGCCATGTCTGCCGGCGCGGCCCGCGCTGCGCCGCCGATTATCAGACGCGCATCTCAGGCCCGCTGCTCGACCGCTTCGATCTGCGCCTGACGCTGCCGCGCGTCTCCGCCCTCGATCTGGCCCTGCCGCCGCCCTCGGAAGGCTCCGCGCAGGTGGCCGCGCGCGTCGCCGCCGCCCGCCGGATACAGGCGCGGCGCTACGCGGAGATGGGGCTGGATGGCGTCTCCACCAACGCCCAGGCCCCGGCCAGCGCCCTGGAGCAGGCCGCCCGCCCGGACGAAGAAGGCATGAAGCTGCTGCGCGAGGCCGCCGAATCCCTGCGCCTTTCGGCGCGCGGCTTTCACCGCGTGCTGCGCGTCGCCCGCACCCTGGCCGATCTGCGCGCCGAAGAAACCGTCAGCCGCGTCCACATCGCCGAGGCCCTGGCCTATCGCGGAGATGCCGCCCGGGGCCCCGCCACGGCCGCCGCCGCATAAGGCGGCGCAACCGGCGGGGCGGAGCGCTCGTGCTCGCCCGCGCCCGCGCGGGAAACCGTCATACCGGGGGAAGGGCCGGGCCTTACAGAATCTCGATCACCTTCTCCGGCGGCCGGCCCAGGGCGGCCTTGCCGTCCTTGATGACGATGGGCCGCTCGATGAGTTTGGGATGGGCGGCCATGGCGGCGATCAGCTCGTCTTCCGTCTTTTGCGGATCATCCAGCCCCAGCTCCTTGTATTCCTTCTCCTTCCGGCGCATCAGCCCGCGCGCCGAGGAAAGCCCCAGCATCCGGATGATCTCACGCAGTTCATCCTCCGTGGGCGGCGTCTCCAGATACTTGATGATCTCGGGCTCCTTGCCCTTCTCTTCCAGAATCGCCAGCGTCTGGCGCGATTTGGAGCAGCGCGGATTGTGATAGATCTTGATGCTCATGGCCTGTTCCCCGTGTCTGTCTTGCGTCATTCATCGAGCCATTCATCTGCCCCGCCGCCGGCCGCTTCGTCAACACTGGCGAAGCCGCCCGCCCGCAGCTTTTCCGCCACATGGCGCAGGATGGCCGGGATGATCTCCGGCCCCTTGTAGATGAAGCCGGTGTAAAGCTGCACCAGCGCCGCCCCGGCGCGGATTTTCCGCCACGCCGCCTCGCCCGAATCCACGCCGCCCGCGCCGATCAGCACGAGCCGCCCGGCGGCCAGCTTCCAGGCCCGCGCCAGCATCCGGGTCGAGGGATCGAACAGCGGCCTGCCCGAAAGCCCGCCCGTTTCGCCCGCCTGCGCCGAGCGCAGCCCGGCGGGCCGCGTAATGGTGGTGTTGGAGATGATGAGCCCCGCGGCCCCGTGCGCCACGCAGGTCTCTATGATCTCCGGCAGGTCTTCGCTGGCCACGTCAGGCGCCAGCTTGACCAGCACCGGCGGCGCGTATCCCGCCGCCTCCAGCTGTTCCATCACTCCGTCCAGCAGCCGCGCCAGCTCCGCCGGGCCCTGCAGATCGCGCAGGCCCGGCGTGTTGGGAGACGAGATGTTCACCGTCAGATAATCGGCCAGCCCGGCGAAGCAGCGCGCCCCGTGGGCGTAATCGGCGGCGCGGTTCAGCGAGCTCTTGTTGGCCCCGATGTTGACGCCGATGATCCCGCGCCCGCCGCGCGCCCGCCAGCGCGCCAGCCGCGCCCTTGCCGCCGCCTGCCCGGCATTGTTGAAGCCCATGCGGTTGAGCATTGTTGAAGCCCATGCGGTTGATGATCGCCCCATCCGCGCCTGTTCCGGCTGGGCCAGCGGCGTCACCGTGCCCGTCTCCACATGCCCCAGGCCCATCGCCAGCAGGGCGGGGAAGGCCCGCGCGTCCTTGTCGAAACCCGCCGCCATGCCCAGCGGATTGGGGAAATCCAGCCCCAGCGCCGCCGTGCGCAGCACCGGATCGTCAATCACGTCCATGCGCGGGAAGAAGCCATGCTCCAGCGCCGCCAGCGCCAGTTCGTGCGAAACCTCCGGCGGCAGCGCGCGGGTGAGAAAATCCGTGGCCAGTCTGGTCAGCGTCATGGAAAGCGCGGGAACCGTGTCAATTGCATTCTGATGCCTTGCTAGCACACCCCGCGCCGCTGGCAAGGGATTTTGCCGCTTTCTGGCTCTTTTGCCCGCCGCCGCGCCTTTGCCATGCTTGCGATGATCGCTTGTTCCCGTTCCGGAGACCGCCATGTCCTCTATTCCCAATGACCTCGCCGCCCTGTGGATGCCCTTCACCGCCTCGCGCCAGTTCAAGTCCGCGCCGCGCCTGCTGGCGGGCGCGAAGGACATGCACTACATCACCGCCGGTGGCCGCAAGGTGCTCGATGGCGTGGCCGGCCTGTGGTGCGTCAACGCCGGGCACGCCAGGCCGAAAATCGTCGAGGCCATCCGCGCCCAGGCCGCTGAACTGGATTACGCGCCGGGTTTCCAGATGGGCCACCCGAAGGCCTTCGAGCTGGCCTCGCGGCTGGTTGATCTGCTGCCGGACGGCTTCGATCAGGTCTTTTTCACCAATTCGGGCTCCGAATCGGTGGAGACGGCGCTGAAAATCGCCATCGCCTGGCACAAGGCCAACGGCGAACCGGGGCGCTATCGCCTGATCGGACGCGAAAAGGGCTATCACGGCGTCAATTATGGTGGTATTTCCGTGGGCGGCATCGGCGCCAACCGCAGGGACTTCGGCCCCCTGCTGAGCGGCGTCGATCACCTGCGCCACACCCACAACGTGCCCGGCAACGCCTTCTCGCGCGGCCTGCCGGAACATGGCGCGGAGCTGGCCGATGACCTGGAGCGCATCGTGCAGCTGCATGATCCCTCCACCATCGCCGCCGTCATCGTCGAGCCCATGGCGGGCTCCGCCGGCGTGCTCCTGCCGCCGAAGGGCTATCTGGCCCGCCTGCGCGAAATCTGCGACAGATACGGCATTCTGCTGATTTTCGATGAGGTCATTACCGGCTTTGGCCGCCTCGGCGCGCCCTTCGCCGCCAGCCGCTTCGGCGTCACCCCGGACATCATCACCATGGCCAAGGGCCTGACCAACGGCGCGGTGCCCATGGGCGCGGTGGGCGTCAGGGGCGAAATCCATGACGCCTTCATGAAAGGGCCCGAACACATGATCGAACTCTTTCACGGCTATACCTATTCCGGCCATCCGCTGGCCGCCGCCGCCGGGCTGGCCACCCTGGAGACCTATGCGGAAGAGGGCCTGCTGACCCGCGCCAGGGAGCTGGAAAAGACATGGGAGGACGCCATCCACGCGCTGAAAGGCCTGCCGCACGTCATCGACATCCGCAATTTCGGCCTCGCCGGGGCCATCGAGCTGGAGCCCATCGCCGGCGCGCCCGCCAGACGCGCCTTCAGCGCCTTCCTGAAAGCCTATGAAAAGGGCCTGCTCATTCGCACCACCGGCGACATCATCGCCCTCTCGCCGCCGCTGATCATTTCGCAAGAACAGATCGCGCAGCTCTTCGATATCCTCTCCGGCGTGCTGAAGGAGCTGGACTGAGCGGTGTGGATGCGCCTGCGGGGGGCGGCGGGCCTTCTAAAGTATCTGCAATTCCCCGGCCTGCTTGCCGCGCCCGCCCGGAGCGTCTTCCAGAATGAAGCTGACGCGCATGCCCGCGTCCAGCGCCGCCACGCCGGCGCGGTTCACCGCCGTGATATGCACGAAGACATCCCGCCCGCCGTCATCGGGCGTGATGAAGCCATAGCCTTTCACGAGGTTGAAGAATTTCACCACGCCACTTGTGCGCCCGCCATCTTCACTTTCCATCATCCGGCACCCTTTTGCTCTCCCAGCCCGGCCATTCCGCCAGCCCAAGTCTGGTTTCAGATAAGCCTTTTATGGTAGAAACCTCAACCGGCCAACGGCCGCGCGCAACAACGAGGGGAGATTCCATGACACATGGCCAAGGGGCGGCCCGCCTTGTCCTCATCGCCGCCATAGCCTCCCTTACGCCGCCGCCGGGCTTCTCCGCGCCCCATGTGACGACGCGCTATGTCTATTTCAAGGCCGCCGGAACCACGGACGCTGCCCTGTTCGCCGCCGTGCGCGCCCGCGGCCCCCTCGTCTCGGGCAAGCACGCCTTCGCGCGCACCCGCATGAAGGTGTCCCTGTCGGCCAAAATGGCGCGCAAGGGCGGCCAGTGCGCCATCCGCAAGCTCGATTTCAACCTGAAATTCATCATATCCGTGCCCAGGGCCACGGGGAAGGGCCGCTTTTCTCCCGCCCTGGCGCGCCGCTGGCAGGCGTTCCGCAAGCATCTCGTCTGGCATGAAAAACATCATTGCGCCATCTGGCTGAAATGCGCCCGCCAGGCGGAGAAGCGGATTCTTCGCCTGCACGCCTCCAACTGCCCGGGCCTGAAGCGCCGCATGCGGGCGGAATACGAACAGGCCATGCGCAAGTGCGACGCCTTGCACGCCGCCTTCGACGCCCGCGAACAGCGCGCCATCCTGCGCAGGCCCTTCGTGCGCGCCGCCCTCGGCCTGAACCGCACAAGGCGCGCCAGCCGCTGAAGGCGCGCCATCCATCTTCTCGCCACGCCGGTTTCCCTCAACTCCACCCCTATCTGCGTCGAAAAGTCCGTTCCGGGTCGTAAAATTCCCGTGTGATTCATGACTTGCGTCAATGTGCGGCACTTCAATGCTGGACATTAGAAACCTGGAATGTAAAAAAGACCGCCAGCCATGCCGGTTCCCTCGAGATTCTGGCGGCAAGGGCGTTCGGGGGGAACGCGCCCTCAGGGAAACATCGGGAACCGGACGCTGAACCAAGCAAGGGAATGGAAAAATGACATCAACAGTTGAAAACGCTGGCGCGTCCCGGCGCGATTTCCTCTACATCGCCACCGGCACGGTCGGCGCGGCGGGAACCGCGCTGGCCCTGTGGCCCTTCATTGACCAGATGAATCCGGACGCCTCCGTTCTGGCGCTGGCCTCCACCGAGTTCGACATGGCGCCGCTGGAGGAGGGCCAGGGCGTCACCATCAAGTGGCGCGGCAAGCCGGTGTTCATCCGCCACCGCACGAAGAAGGAGATCGAAGAGGCCAGGAAGACGCCTCTGGCCGATCTGAAGGATCCGGTGGCGCGTAACCTGAACCTGCCGCCGGACGCCAAGGCGACGGATGAAAACCGCGTCAAGGACGCCAATGGCAAGGTCAACGAGAAATATCTCGTGCAGATCGGCATCTGCACCCACCTGGGCTGCGTGCCGCTGGGCGAGTCGGGCGACTATGATGGCTGGTTCTGCCCCTGCCATGGCTCGCACTACGACAGCGCCGGGCGCATCCGCAAGGGCCCCGCGCCGCGCAATCTCGACATTCCGCCCTACAAATACACCACCGATACGCAAATCGTCATCGGTTGAGGGGAGCAATACCAATGAGCGGTCATTCTGCATACGAATTCAAGAATCCGATAGCCCGCTGGCTGGATGAGCGGCTGCCTGTCCTGTCGATCGTCCGCGGCCAGCTGGTGGACTTTCCGACGCCGAGGAACCTCAACTACTGGTGGACCTTCGGCGGCATCCTGGCCACGATGCTGGTCATCCAGCTGCTGACCGGCATTGTGCTGGTCATGCATTACACCCCCCATGTCGCCATGGCCGGCGATTCCGTCGAGCACATCATGCGCGACGTCAACTGGGGCTGGCTGCTGCGCTGGATGCACGCCAACGGCGCGGCCTTCTTCTTCATCGCCGTCTATATCCACATGTTCCGCGGTCTCTACTACGGCTCCTACAAGAGCCCGCGCGAGATCCTGTGGATGATCGGCGTCATCATCTTCATCGTCATGATGGCCACCGCCTTCATGGGCTACGTTCTGCCTTGGGGCCAGATGAGCTACTGGGGCGCGGTGGTGATCACCAACCTGTTCTCCGCCTTCCCCTACATCGGCGAGCCCATCGTGCAGTGGCTGTGGGGCGGTTTCACCGTCGGCAATCCGACGCTGCAGCGCTTCTTCTCGCTGCATTACCTGCTGCCCTTCGTGCTCGCCGCCCTGGTGTTCCTGCATGTCTGGGCGCTGCACATCACCGGCAACAACAACCCCGCCGGCATCGAGGTCAAGAGCAAGGAAGACACGCTGCCCTTCCATCCCTACTATACGATGAAGGATCTCTTCGCCATCGTCGTCTTCCTGATGTTCTACGCCGCCTTCGTCTTCTATTCGCCCTGGTACATGGGCCACTCCATCAACTTCGCCCCGGCCAACCCGATGGTGACCCCGGAGCACATCGTGCCCGAATGGTATTTCCTGCCGTTCTACGCCATGCTGCGCGCCATTCCCAGCAAGCTGGGCGGCGTCATCGTGATGTTCTCCTCGCTCATCATCCTGTTCTTCCTGCCGTGGCTGGACACCTCGAAGGTCAAGTCGCTGAAATACCGCCCGCTGGCCAGGCAGTTCTTCTGGCTGCTGGTTATCGTGTGCCTGACGCTCGGCATCGCCGGTTCGCAGCCGGCCACCGGCGCCTGGCTGCTGGTGGCCCGCCTCGCCACGGCTTGGTATTTCATCCACTTCCTGGTGATCCTGCCGCTGCTTGGCTTCATCGAGAAGCCCAAGCCCATGCCGGCGTCGATCTCCGAGGCCGTGCTCGGCAAGGAAGCGGCCTGATCCGGCCCCTGGGAAAAGTGAACAAAGGACGAAAGATCATGAATACGGTCACCAAGATGCTCACCGCCTCGGGGCTGGCTCTGGCGCTCATCGCCGGGCCCGCGCTGGCCAGCGAGCACAAACAGGAAAATGCCGAGGACTACGCCTTCAGTTTCGAGGGGCCCTTCGGCAAATACGACAAGGCCCAGCTCAAGCGCGGCTGGAAAGTGTTTTACGAGGTGTGCTATTCCTGCCACTCGCTGAAATACATCCGCTTCCGCAATCTCACCGAGCCGGGCGGCCCGGGCTTCAGCAAGGACGAGATCAAGAAGTTCATCAAGGAGAACGAGATCGTCGTTGACGCCGGCTACAACGAGGATGGCGAGCCCGCCACCCGCCCGGCGCGTCTCTCCGACGCCATCCCGAACCCCTACAAGAGCGAGGCCCAGGCCAAGGCGTCCAACAACAACGCCGTGCCGCCGGATCTCTCGCTCATCGTCAAGGCGCGCGAGGGCTGGTATTATCCCTGGTATTCCTCCCCCATCATCAAGCTCTTCAAGGGCAATGGCGGAGCCGAATACGTCCGCTCATTCGTCTCCGGCTTCGAGGACGCCCCGGACGGCGAGGAGAAGGAAGGGTTGAACTACAATCCCTACTTCAAGGGCCACTGGACGGCCATGCCGCCGCCCCTGTCCGGCGACGACGTGGAATATTCCGACGGCGCCAAGCCCACCTTGGAGCAGGAAGCCACCGACGTGGCCGCCTTCCTCACCTGGGCCTCGCAGCCCAAGCTGGAAGAGCGCAAGCGCGTCGGCCTCATGACCATGCTCTTCCTCGGCGTCTTCGCCCTGATGATGTATGCCGTCAAGCGCGCCCTGTGGGCTGGCGTCAAGCACTGAGGGGATGCACGGAACACGGATGAAAGGCCCGGAGCAAAGGCGCTCCGGGCCTTTTTTCATGCCCGCCCGCCTGCTATGCTCGCGCCATGATCCGCCGGGCGGCGGCGGGGAAGTCAAGGGCAGATGAGGGGAGGCATGAGGGGGATGAGCAGGAAGACCGTTCTCGGCGTCATCGGCGGATCGGGCCTCTACGGCATGGAGCTGGACAACGCCCGCGCCCGGCGCGTGCAAACGCCCTGGGGCGAGCCGTCGGACGAGTTTCTGGTTGGCGAGACGGACGGGCTGAAGGTGGTCTTTCTGCCGCGTCACGGGCGCGGCCACCGCATCCCCCCTTCGGCCATCAACTACCGCGCCAACATCGACGCCATGAAGCGCCTGGGCGTCACCGATCTCGTCTCCATCTCCGCCTGTGGCTCCTTCCGCGAGAACCTCTCGCCGGGAACCTTCGTGCTGGTGGATCAGTTCATCGACCGCACCTTCGCGCGCGAAAAGAGCTTCTTCGGCGAGGGCTGCGTGGCCCATGTCTCCATGGCCCATCCCGTCTCGCCCGTCCTCGCGGATCACATCGAAGCCGCCTGCGAGGCCGAAGGCCTCAAACATCATCGCGGCGGCGTCTATCTGGTCATGGAAGGCCCGCAGTTCTCCACCCTGGCGGAATCCAACATGTATCGCGCCTGGGGCTGCGACGTCATCGGCATGACCAACATGCCGGAAGCCAAGCTGGCCCGCGAGGCGGAGATCAAATACGCCACCGTGGCCATGGTCACCGATTACGACTCCTGGCATACCCATCACGGAGAGGTGGACATCACCTCCATCATCCAGACGGTGCATGACAACGCGGATCACGCCGCCGCCCTGGTGCGCCGCCTCATCCGCGATCTGCCGCGCCAGCTCGAGCCCTGCCCGGCGGGCTCCGACACCGCCCTGGAGCACGCCATCATCACCGCCCCGGAAAAACGCGATCCGGCGCTGCTCGAAAAGCTCGACGCCGTGGCTGGACGGGTGCTCGGGCAGGGCTGACGGAAACCGGGAAAAGGCGCCCCCTCAATTCAGCGGGCGGCGCGCGTCGGGCAAATCGAGCGAGAAGGCGGGGATCTCCACTTCGATCAGCGTGCCGTCGTCGCGCGCCATCCGGTAGGCTCCGCTCATGAAGCCGCTGGGTGTCTGCAAGGGCGTGCCGGAGGTATAGGAAAAGCGCTCGCCCGGCGCCAGCCGGGGCTGCTCGCCGACCACGCCCGCCCCGCGCACCTCCTGCACCCGCCCGCGCGCGTCGGTGATGCGCCAGAAGCGCGTCTTCAGGGTGAGGGGCTCGCGTCCCTCGTTGCGGATTTCCACGTGATAGGCCCAGACGTAATAATCCCGCTCCGGGTTGGACTGGTCATCGCGGTATTCCGGCCGCACGGATACGCGGACGCCCTGCGTGGTCTTTTCATACATGCGCGCAACAATCCTCGTCATGCCCGGCCCCTGATCTTTCCCGCTCATCCATACAGGCGCGGCCGGGCCGCTCAAAGCCGTCTTTCCGCCCGCCGGATCAGGCAAGACCGCCAAGCGCCAGGGAAAACAGCGGCGCGGCGGCGCC
>JALUFY010000314.1 GCA_027051995.1 Hyphomicrobiales bacterium | reverse complement strand
ATTTTCATCGGCTGGCTGTTCCGCCCGTGGCTGCCGGCGGAACAGATCGAGAGCTACATTGCCGGGCTGATCATTCTCGCCGCCGCCCCGTGCACGGCCATGGTCTTCGTCTGGAGCAACCTCTCGAAGGGCGATCCCAACTTCACCCTCTCGCAGGTGGCGCTGAACGACGCCATCATGATCGTCGCCTTCGCCCCCATCGTGGCGCTGCTCCTGGGCCTGTCGGCCATCACCGTGCCGTGGGAGACGCTGTTTCTCTCCGTGGTCATCTATATCGTCATTCCCGTGATGGTGGCGCAACTCTGGCGCCGGGCACTGCTGGCTGCCGGCGGCGAGGCGGCGCTGGAGCGCACGCTGAAGCGGCTGGAGACGCCCTCCATACTGGCGCTGCTGGCCACGCTGGTGCTGCTGTTCGGCTTCCAGGGCGAACAGATCGTGCGCCAGCCGCTCATCATCCTGCTGCTGGCCATCCCCATCATCATCCAAGTCTATTTGAACGCCGGGCTGGCCTATATCCTCAACCGCCTGTTCGGCCTGCCACATTGCATTGCCGCGCCCTCTGCACTTATTGGCGCCAGTAACTTTTTCGAGCTGGCGGTGGCCACCGCCATCGCCCTGTTCGGATTCAACTCCGGCGCGGCGCTGGCCACGGTGGTTGGCGTGCTAGTCGAGGTGCCGGTGATGCTTTCCGTCGTGCGCATCGTGAACGCCACACGCGGTTGGTATGAATGCGCCATTCCCGAGGAACATCGGAAAAACGCGTGAAAACAACCATGGAGGAAGCGCCCATGTCCGTCAGTCCGTTCCGTTTCCTGCAAGCCGCCTTTGCTGCCTTCACGCTGTTGCTTGCGCTCGCCATCCCGCAGGTGCAGGCAGCGGAAACACCGGATTTTCTTGTCGATGCCGACTGGCTGGAGTCGCACCTTGACGACCCGAAACTGGTGCTGCTGGAAGTGCGCTATCACCCGCATCGCTATTTCACCATCGGCCACATCCCGCGCGCCATCCAGGTCAAGCGGTTCATGGATCTGGGCGACAACAAGAGCGACACGCTCATGTTCTTCCCGCCGCGGGAGCAGTTTCAGGCCACCCTGCGCCGCTGGGGCGTGAACGACGACAGCCTGATCGTCATCTACGACGATTCGCGCACGGCACTGGCCTCGCGACTCTACTACCTGCTGGCGCTCTACGGCTACGACATGTCGCGGGTGAAGATCCTCAACGGCAGCATCACCGCCTGGCAGGCCTTCAACGATCTGACAAAGGAAGAGCCGAAGGTGAAGCCCGGCACGGTGACGCTGAAGCCTGCCAACAAGTCCATGTTCGTGGAGTGGACATATGTCTATGACAAGGTGGTTTCCCGCCGCGAGAAGAACGTGGTGCTCATCGATGCCCGTCCGCACGACGGTTATACCGGCGAGCGCAAGATGCATGCGGTGCGTGCCGGCCACATCCCTGGCGCCATCAACATTGTTTCGCTGGACGGCACCAACGGCGAAACCCATGAGTGGAAACCCCTGTCCGAAATCGCAAAGATGTATGCCAACGTGCCGAAGGACAAGACCATCGTGCTCTATTGCCACGACGGCTTCCGCATGAGCCTCGGCTGGCTGCAATTGAAGGCGCTGGGATACAGGGACGTGCGGCTCTACAACGGCGGCTGGGGCCACTGGGGCAACCGCTTCTCCCTGCCCGTCGTGACGGGCGAAAAGCCGCTCGACGGCCCCTTCCGCTACTGAGCTGTTGCGCCGCTCATGCGCTCATCCGATGAGAATGAGATACGAGCGCAGGATGGCGTAGAGCGCCACGGCAGCAAACGCGAGATGCAACACCGCCGCCATCCGATGAATGCGGGCAATGAAGGACGGCAGCACGTCTTTCAGGCTCTGCGGTGTACCGAGGATGGCCAGCAGCCCCGTGGCCAGCAGCAGGGCCGTGGCGAAAAACAGCGGCACATAAAGGAGGTAGCCGATGAAGCCATATTGCGGCTTGAGCAGGCAAAAGGGACAGTGGTGGTTGGGCGTCTCGTAGATGTAGGGCGCGATGGCGGATATGACGGCGGCGATGGCGACGACGAACTGAATGCCGGCCAACGCACCCACGATGATGCGCAGCCCCCGCCCCGGGCGCGGCCACAGGGCCAGTCCCGCCAACAGCGCCGTGCCGCCGAACAGGAGCGTCAGCGCCAGCCTCGGGTTCATGGCGGAAAGATCGGCCTGCACGCCGGAACCTTCCGGTGTGAATAGTTTCGAGCAGCAGGAAGTGATGACGTTCGGATCGAGGTTCAGGAAATAGAGCCATTGCAACACGGCGGACGCCACCACCAGCGGCGCCATCCCCAGCAGCAGGGCATATTTGGCGCGGGTGTAGGGATAATCGCGCCCCATCTCGTCGACATGGTTGACGACAAGCCACACGACGGAGGCCAGAAACACGCCGATCTGCACGAGAAAGGCCGGCATGCCCCAGCCATTGACGTTCAGCGTGCCCAGCGCGCACATGGCGCCGGTGAACAGGATGGCCATGCGGTCGGCATTATGCACGAACAGCGCCAGCGCCGCCATCTGCACCACCATCACCAGCTTCAGCGCGGTGGTGA
>JALUFY010000313.1:402-2605 GCA_027051995.1 Hyphomicrobiales bacterium | reverse complement strand
CGTTACATGCAGATGGTGGAGCGGGCCAAGGAATACATCCGCGCAGGCGACATATTCCAGGTGGTGCTCTCGCAGCGCTTCTCCGCCGACTTTCCCCTCTCGCCGCTGGCCCTTTACCGGGCACTCAGGCGCACCAACCCCTCGCCCTATCTCTATTATCTCGACTATGGCGATTTCGCCATTGCCGGCTCCAGCCCGGAGATCCTCGTGCGCGTGCGCGACGGCAAGGTGACCATCCGCCCCATCGCCGGCACCCGACGCCGCGGCCGCACACCGCAAGAGGACAAGGCACTGGAGGAAGAGCTGCTCTCCGATCCGAAGGAACTGGCCGAGCACCTGATGCTGCTGGATTTGGGCCGCAACGACGTCGGCCGCGTGGCCGAGATCGGCTCGGTGGAGGTGACGGAAAAATTTGTCATCGAGCGCTACAGTCAGGTGATGCACATCGTCTCCAACGTTCAGGGCCGCCTGCGCGGAGACAGGGACGCGCTGGATGCGCTCATCGCCGGTTTCCCCGCCGGCACCGTCTCCGGCGCGCCCAAGGTGCGGGCTATGGAGATCATCGACGAGCTGGAGCTTTCCCGCCGCGGCATCTACGCCGGCTGCGTGGGTTATTTCTCCGCCGCCGGGGAGATGGACACGGCCATCGTGCTGCGCACCGCCATCGTGAAGGACGGGCGCATGTATGTGCAGGCGGGCGCAGGGATCGTCGCCGATTCCGTGCCCCGGCTGGAGCAGAAGGAATGCGAGAACAAGGCGCGCGCGCTGTTCCGTGCCGCCGAGGAAGCCGCACGCTTCGCCGGCGGGAGGAAGGGCCAATGATCCTGCTGCTGGACAATTACGACAGCTTCACCTTCAACCTGCTGCACTACCTTGGCGAGGTGGGGCTGGAAACGGGCCGAAAGCTTGACATCGCCGTGCACCGCAATGACGCCATCACGGTGGCGGATGCGCTGGCGATGAAGCCAGAGGCCATTGTTATCTCCCCCGGCCCCTGCACGCCCGCTGAGGCGGGCATTTCTGTCGATCTCGTGCGGGCGGCCGCCGAACATGAAATCCCGCTTCTGGGAGTGTGTCTGGGGCATCAGAGCATCGGCCAGGCCTTCGGCGGCCGCATCATCCGCGCGGCGGAGCTGATGCACGGCAAGACGGACAGCATTCATCACACGGCCGAGGGCATTTTCCGCGGTCTGCCGCAGCCGTTTACGGCCACGCGCTATCACTCCCTCATCGTGGAAGAAGACACGCTACCCGCCGCGCTGGAAATCACGGCCCGCACAAGCGCGGAAAAGGGCGCCCTCATCATGGGCCTGCAACACCGCGAGCTGCCCATTTTCGGCGTGCAGTTCCACCCCGAAAGCATCGCCACCGAATGCGGCCACGCCTTGCTGAAAAACTTCCTCATCCAGGCCGGCGTGCTAACCAACGCCCCCGCTGCGTGAACCACACTCCACGACATACACGTCATCATACCGGTTCGCGCCCGGTGGTGTGCATGGAAATTCAGGTAGCGTGATATTGTTGTCAAATTTACCGAGCACACTACATGATACCCGCTCCGTCATACCGTGATCAGCCGGAAACTTAAGGTCACAAATGCATATGCATAAGCTTACATCCTCCCCCACAGAAAATCGTCCGCTCTACGGCTTCTTGCGCGGCAGCCTGTGCATCCGCAAGGGCGTGGATGTAACCAAACCCGCGGCACCAGAGTGGGGCGCACAGGCCGAGGAAGAGGCCATGCGTTCGCTCGCTGTTACCGGTGAGAAAAAGGATGGCTGATAAGCCATGCCAGAGACCGAGGGGCCATGCCATGCCACAAGAGCCTTTCACCCGCCATGCTTGATTCTGCAACGCAGAATGGCACAATCCGTTCCGGCAACCTAACGGAGGGGGAAGCTGGCCATGGCGCTTTATGAGGACAATGACTATCGCTTTATCGTTGCCTGCCTGTCCAAGGTGGATGTCGGACGGCTGTTCAACGTGGCCGGGCATGCCATGGCCGGGTTGATGGACAGGCTGTGTGCATTGCGTGCCGGCGCCGCATTGAAGGGGGCGGAAGGCGAGGCGGCCGTGCCGGCGGACCTGATCAAGGCCGCGGAAGACTTTCTGGATTATCGCACGAAGGATGAGGCCCTGCATGCACGCATCGCCCGCTGGCCGGTGGTGGTGATCAAGACCGACCGGCAGAACCTGTTAAGGC
>JALUFY010000313.1:0-392 GCA_027051995.1 Hyphomicrobiales bacterium | reverse complement strand
CTGATCTCCTTTGTGTGCAGTTTTTGGACGAGGCAGAAAATCATATGCGCGGCCATTCCTGCATGCGCCCCTCCTTGACAAGGCCCCTGCCCTGCCGCACCAAGAGCGCACATGGCAGAACGTGATCGGCAGGAGGAAGCCGCCCATGTCTGAGTTCACCGCTCTCAAACCCTTCATCGCCAAGGTTGCCACAGGCGCGCCGCTTTCCCGCGAGGAAGCGCGGCAGGCCTTTACCGTCATGATGTCCGGCGAGGCCACGGAGGCACAGATCGGCGGCCTTTTGATGGCCATGCGCGTGCGCGGCGAGACGGTGGAGGAGATCACCGGCGCGGTGGAGGTGATGCGCGAGAAGATGCTGCCCGTGAACGCGCCGGTGATCTCCTCCACCGTCT
>JALUFY010000312.1 GCA_027051995.1 Hyphomicrobiales bacterium | reverse complement strand
TGGGAGCCGCCCGCCGGATGAATAGGCAAATCGAAGCCGTCATCTTCGACAAGGACGGCGTGCTGGTGGATTTCGAGCGCACATGGACGCCGGCCATCCGCGCCGCCGCGCTGGATTTCGCCGGTCATGATACCGCCCTTGCGCACGAACTGCTGCTCAAGGTGGGGTTCGACGAGCAAAGCGGAACCTTTCTGCCCGGCTCCATCTGGGCGGCGGGCACCAACGCCGAGCTCATCGACGCCTGGGCCGGAGATGCGGCGGGGCCGGAGCGCCAGCGCCTGATCGAAAAAATGGCGCGCCATTTCGAATCCGTGACACCCGTTCCCCTGGCCCCGCCGGAAGACATGCGGGCGCGCTTTTCGGCGCTGAAGGCGGCGGGGCTGAAAACCGCCATCGTCACCAATGACACCACGGCCTCCGCCGAGGGCGCGGCAAGGGCCTTCGGCATATCGGAGCATGTGGATTTCATCCTTGGCTTCGATGCGGTCCGGCGGCCCAAGCCCGCGCCCGATCCCGTGCTGGCCTTCGCCGAAGCCTGCGGCGCGCCGCCTTCGCGCATGGCGGTCATCGGCGACAATTTCCATGACGCGGAAATGGCCCGCGCCGCCGGATGCGCCCTGTTCATCGGCGTTCTCTCCGGCACCTCCGGCCATGCCGATCTCGCGCCCCTGGCGGATCATCTGACCCATGATGTCATGGAGGCCACGGACTGGCTTCTCGCCATTGACGCGGCAAGCGCGGCCTTGTAACCCTTGCCGGGAACGCAGCGTTCCGTTTCCAAGGAACTGAAAGCGATTCCGGTGCGGCCGACCCAAACCGGGGGCCAACTCCGGATGCTGCCGGATGAAACCTGTAAACGGTGCCTGCCTTGCCCATGAACAAGGAGGACGCCATCATGATCCGCTTCCATCTCGCGCTTTCCGCCCTCGCCCTGACGGCCCTGCCCGCTTACGCCCATCCGGGCCATGTGCTGACGCAATCGGGGCATTCCCACATCGCTGGATACGCCGCCTTGGCGCTGGCCGCCTTCGGCCTCGCCGGGCTTGGCGCGCGGGCCATCATGCGCCGCGTTAACACCCGCAAGGCGAAAGCCTGATCCCATGGGCGAAAAAACAGGCCTGATGATCTGCGGGCATGGCTCGCGGGATGAACGCGCCGTGGCCGAATTCGCCCGCCTGGCCGGGGACATCCGCGCCCGCGTGGGCGGCGAATGGCCGGTGGAGCATGGCTATCTGGAATTCGCCACGCCGGTCATCCGCGACGGGCTGGACGCCCTGCTTGAGAAGGGCTGCTCGCGCGTTCTCGCCGTGCCGGGCATGCTGTTTGCCGCCGGTCACGCCAAGAACGACATCCCCTCGGTGCTCAACCGCTACGCCGCCGAAACCGGCCTGCGCATCTATTACGCCCGCGAGCTGGGTATCGATCCGAAGATGCTCAAGGCGGCGGCGGAGCGCATCGAGGAGGCCGAAAGAGAAGCCGGAGATCACATCCCGCGCCACGAGACGCTGCTCATGGTGGTGGGCCGGGGCTCCTCCGACCCCGACGCCAATTCCAACGCCGCCAAGCTAACGCGCATGCTGGCGGAAGGGTTCGGCTTCGGCTGGGCGGAGACGGCCTATTCGGGCGTCACCTTCCCGCTCGTCGCCCCGGCGCTGGATCACGCCGTCAAACTGGGTTTCAGGCGCATCATCGTCTTTCCCTATTTCCTCTTCACCGGCATCCTGGTGGAGCGCATATACGCGGCGGTGGACGAAGCGGCGGAGAAATATCCCGATACGGAGTTCGTCAAGGCTCCCTATCTGAACAATCATCCGCTGGTGGTGGAGACCTTCATCGAGCGGGCGAAAGGCATTCTGGCCGGCGATACGGCGATGAACTGCGGGCTGTGCAAATACCGGGCGCAAATCCTCGGCTTCGAGGAGCAGATGGGCGAGCCGCAGATGAGCCATCATCATCACGTGGAGGGCGTGGGGACAGGCCACGCCCATCACCATGAGCACGATCATCATCACCACCACGGCCACCATCATCATGACCACGGTCATGGACACGGCCACGATCATGGGCATAATCACGGGCATCACCATGCGCCATACCCGCACGCGGATCATCCGCTGGGGCCGCGCACCCTGAAAAAGGACTGATGCGCCATGATGGACTTCATCAACGATCCAGAGGAAATCTACCGGGAATCCTTCCGGCTGATCGAAGAGGAAGTCGATCTGAGCGCCCTGCCCCCGGATGTGCGCGCCATCGCCATGCGCGTCATTCACTCCTGCGGCATGACCGACATCGCCGATTACCTGCGCATCGATCCGGGCCTGACGGAAGCGGTGCGCGCCGCCTTCGCCGATGGCAAACCGGTGCTGACGGATACCGAAATGACCCGCTGCGGCGTCATCCGCCGCCAGCTGCCAAAGGGTGTCGAGGTGAAATGCCTGCTCAATGACGCCGAAACCGTGGAGAAGGCCGAAAAGCTCGGCGTGACGCGCACCGCCGCCGCCGTGGCCCGCTGGCGGCCCATGCTGTCCGGCGCGGTCTGCCTCATCGGCAACGCGCCCACCGCCCTTTTCACCCTGCTGGAGATGATCGGCAACGGCGCGCCCG
>JALUFY010000311.1 GCA_027051995.1 Hyphomicrobiales bacterium | reverse complement strand
GCCAGGTGCTCTCCGGCCGTTTCGCCGGGCGCGATCTGGCGGGGCTGGCCCCGGCCGAATTGCGCCTTTTGCATGAGGAATGCGCGGCGGCGGGCGATCAGTCGCTGAAGCTGCTGGAATCCTGGCTGGACAGAACACACCCCGGCTGGCGCGAATGGGGCGCGCGCGCCCATGCCACGGATGACGATGACGGCCCCATGACGGCGGAGCGGGCCCGCGAAGTGCTGGGGCTGAAGCCGGGCGCGGACGAGGCGGCCATCCGCGCCGCCCACCGCAGGGTGATGAAAAGCGCCCATCCCGATCACGGCGGCTCGGACTGGCTGGCCCGGCAGGTCAACGAGGCGCGCGATGTGCTGCTGGCGGAGCTTGGCGCAAGATGAGGGCGGCGCGTTCCGCGCGCTTTCGCGTCTAGACCCCGTAGCGGCTGATCTTTTTCAGCAGACGTCTGGCGCGCAGCAGGTTGGGCCGGTCGAACATCTTGCCGTTGACGGAGACGACGCCGGCGTTCGGCTTGGCGGCGAAGGCGTCCACCACGCGGCGGGCCTTGTCGATCTGCTCCCGGGTGGGTGTGAAGGCCTCGTTGATGATTGGCACCTGCGAGGGATGAATGGCCAGCTTGCCGGTGTAGCCGTCGCGGAATGCGTTGGCGCAGCTGCGCCGCAGGCCCTCTTCATCGGTATAGCGCACGAAAACCGTGTCGATCGGCTCCACGTTGGCGGCGCGGGCGGCGAAAAGACACAGCGAACGGGCAAAGCGGTAGGGATCCGTCAGATGGCCGTCCGCGTCATGATTGGTGGCCGCGCACAGCTGGGCGGAGAGGTCCTCCGCGCCCCAGGTCAGGCCCATGAGATTGGCCGGGGTATCCTCGGCGAAGGTGGGCAGCTTGAGCACGCCGGCCGGGGTCTCCGCGGCGATGGCGATGACCGGCAGCGGCCCGGCGTGGCGCGCCAGCCGGTTGAGGCATTCCGCGCCCTCGGCCTTGGGCAGCATGAAGGCCTGCGGCGGGCTGTCCAGAAGGGCCACCATGTCGGCGTTGAATTCGGCCTCGTCCAGCGCGTTGACGCGCACGATGATTTCCGGGCCGTTGTCATCCTGCTTGCCGGCGAGAATGTCGCGGATATTGCCGCGCGCCTTCGGCTTGTTCTCGTAGGATACGGAATCCTCCACATCCAGAACGACGGCGTCCGCGCCGCTGGCCATGGCGGCGTCGATCTTTTTCGTGTCGTCGGCGGGAACGATCAGCAATGAGCGCATGTATCGCTGTCTCCTTATTGGGGGCGGTTCCTTGCAAGGCGTAAGGCGCATGACGCGCGGGCGGGCCGCGCACCGCCCTGGATATGCCTGCCTTGCCGATGTGGCCTCTTTCTAGCCTCTGGCGGCGGGGATGAAAAGCGCCACCTTCGGCGGACTCGCATAAGGGGAATCGGTCGAGTCGCGCCGAGACGTGATCAAAAAGAGAACAAAAAGTTTTCCACAGGCTGTGGATAACAAATTTGTCATGATTGCCAAGTCATTGAAATTACGAATGTAAATATCATTCCTCGGCCGTTGAAAACGCTGTTAACAAGTCATTAACCATTCGGGCGCAGGACTCGTCACCGAGAGGCAAAACTTTACGGGGCATGTTCTGGGGCATGCAACTGAAAGGTGATGAGATGAACGCCATGAAAGAATTGACCGCAAGCGGCGGCAGCGCCCTGGGCCAGTGCCTGATGGTGACAGGCAGCGAGCCTTCACTGCTCGGCGGGCAGTTGCGCCGGATGCTGGAAGCGCGCGGTTTTTCCGTTCTTCAGGCCGACACGGCGGATGAGGCCCTGCGCATCTGCTGGCGCAACGCCCCGCGCGTCGTCTTCGTGCCCCAGCAGCCGGAAGGGCCGGGCGGCGCGCGCCTGCTGCGGCGGCTGCGTCAGATGCCGCGCCCGGCGGAATGCCCGGTTCTGGTCTATGCGGAAAACGCCGATCCGGCGCAAATCGGCCGCATGATCTGGGAAGGCGCGGATGATTGCATCGCCCAGCCGGTCAGCCCGGAGATACTGGAAGCCAAACTGCGCCAGGCCGGAGTGCTGTGATTCCGGGCCTCCCGTAAGCCTATTTCAATCTTTTCGCTCCATACTGGCGGCTGGCCGCGCGGGAAACGCCGCGTGGCCGGTTCGCATGGGAGGGCGCGGAAATGAAACCGGCTGTATTCAGAACAAGTCTCGATCTTTTGCATTATACCGGCATCTCGCGCGCCGCGGGCGCGCTGCTGGGCGGCGAGGGGGCGATATTCATGCTCCATCACGTGCGCCCCGATGACGGGCGGGAGGATTTCGCCCCCAATGCCGGGCTGGACGTGACGCCGGACTTTCTCGACGCCGTCATCGCCTTCGTCAGGGCGCGCGGCTGGGATCTGATCTCTCTGGAAGAGGCGGCGCGCAGGCTCAGGGCGGGCGGGGCGGAGAGGCCTTTCGCCGTTTTCACCCTGGATGACGGCTTTCGCGACAATCTGCACCATGCGCTGCCGGTGTTCCGCAAGCATGACTGCCCCTTCACCATTTTCATCGCGCCGGAATACGCCGGCGGCAGGGGCGAGCTGTGGTGGGACGCGCTGGAAGAGGCGATCAGGAAAAA
>JALUFY010000310.1 GCA_027051995.1 Hyphomicrobiales bacterium | reverse complement strand
CGATTTTCTCAAGCACTACGTCGGCCGGCCCAGCCCGCTGTATTTCGCCGAGCGCATGACCGGACACCTCGGCGGGGCGAAAATCTATTTCAAGCGCGATGAGCTCAATCACACCGGGGCGCACAAGATCAACAACGTGCTGGGGCAGATCCTGCTGGCCCGGCGCATGGGCAAGACGCGCATCATCGCCGAGACCGGGGCGGGCCAGCATGGCGTGGCCACGGCGACGGCCTGCGCGCGCTTCGGCCTTGAGTGCGTGGTCTACATGGGCGAGGTGGACGTGGAGCGCCAGGCGCCCAATGTCTTCCGCATGAAGCTGCTGGGGGCGGAGGTGGTGCCCGTCTCGTCTGGTTCGCGCACCCTGAAGGATGCGCTGAACGAAGCGCTGCGCGACTGGGTGGCCAATGTGGAGAACACCTTCTACTGCATCGGCACGGTGGCCGGGCCGCATCCCTATCCGGAGATGGTGCGCGACTTTCAGGCCATCATCGGCCAGGAGGCGAAGGAGCAGATCATGGCGGCGGAAGGGCGGCTGCCGGACGCGCTGGTGGCGGCAATCGGCGGCGGCTCGAACGCCATGGGGCTGTTCTATCCCTTCCTCGATGACACGGAGGTGGCCATGTATGGCGTCGAGGCCGCCGGACGCGGCATCGAGACGGGGCTGCACGCGGCCTCCATCACCGGCGGGCGGCCCGGCGTGCTGCACGGCAACCGCACCTATCTGCTGATGGACGGCGAGGGCCAGATCACCGAGGCGCATTCCATTTCCGCCGGGCTGGATTATCCCGGCATCGGGCCGGAGCACGCCTGGCTGCACGAGGTGGGGCGGGTCAATTACGTCTCGGCCACCGACCAGCAGGCGCTGGATTCGTTCCAGCTGTGCTCGAAGCTGGAGGGCATCATCCCGGCGCTGGAGCCTGCGCACGCCCTGGCGCAGGTCATCGAAATGGCGCCAAGAATGGGCCGCGACGAGATCATCATCATGAACATGTGCGGGCGCGGCGACAAGGACATCTTCGCCGTGGCGGAGCATCTGGGAGTGAAACTGTGAGCTTCAGAACGCGAATTGATGCGCGCTTCGATGCGCTGAAGGAGCAGGGGCGGGCCGGGCTGGTGACCTTCATCACGGCGGGAGACCCCGATCCCGGGACATCGCTGGCGCTGATGAAGGCGCTGCCGGAGGCGGGCGCGGACATCATCGAGCTGGGCATGCCCTTCACCGATCCGATGGCCGACGGCCCGGCCATCCAGCTGGCCTCGCAAAGGGCGCTGAAGGCGGGCCAGACGATGGAGAAGACCTTTGACATGGTGCGCGCCTTCCGAAAGGACGATGACGAAACGCCCATCGTGCTCATGGGCTACTACAATCCGGTCTATGTTTACGGCAACGAACGCTTCCTGAAGAAGGCGAAAGAGGCGGGCGTGGACGGCCTGATCATCGTCGATCTGCCGCCGGAGGAAGACGAGGAGCTGTGCATTCCGGCGATGGAGGCCGGGCTCAACTTCATCCGCCTGGCGACGCCGACCACCGACGCGGCGCGCCTGCCGAAGGTGCTCGCCAATACATCGGGCTTTCTCTATTATGTCTCGGTGGCCGGAGTGACCGGCACCAAGGCGCCGGACATCGCCAGCGTCGGGCAGGCCGTGGCGCGCATCAAGGCGCATACGGACATCCCCGTGGCCGTGGGCTTTGGCGTGAAGACGCCGGAGCAGGCGCGCGCCATCGGCGAGGTGGCGGACGCCGCCGTCTCCGGATCGGCGCTGATTTCGGCGATGGCGGCGCGGCTGGATGACACGGGCCGGGCCACGGACGGCGCGATCGAGGCGGTGCTGGAGCTGGTGCGGGGGCTGGCGGGCGGCCTCAAGGCGGGCAAGAGGCCATAATTCGCGCGCAAAGCGGGGGCAGGTAGAAGCTCATGAACTGGATCAACAATTTCGTCAGACCGAAAATCCGCGGCTGGCTGGGCGGATCGTCCAGCAAGCGCGAGGTGCCGGAGAACATGTGGATCACCTGCCCGGAGTCGGGCAAGATGGTGTTCTACAAGGATCTGGAGGCCAATCTGTGGGTGGTGCCCGAATCGGGCTATCACATGCGCATGCCGGCGCTGGAGCGGCTCAAGCACATGTTCGACGGCGGCGAATACGAGGCGCTGGAGTTTCCCGCCGTCACGGATGATCCGCTGAAATTCCGCGACAACAAGAAATACACCGACCGGCTGAAGGCGGCGCGCGCCAAGACGGGGCGCGACGACGCCATCGTGGCCGGGGCGGGCAAGCTGGATGGTCTTGAGGCGGTCATCGCCGTGCAGGATTTCGAGTTCATGGGCGGCTCGCTGGGCATGGCGGCGGGCGAGGCCATCATCACCGCCATGCGCGAGGCGGTGAAGCGCCGCGCGCCCTTCATCTTCTTCATCGCCTCCGGCGGGGCGCGCATGCAGGAGGCCATCCTGTCGCTGATGCAGATGCCGCGCACCACCATCGCCGTGCAGGAGCTGAAGGAGGCGGGGCTGCCCTATATCGTGGTGCTCACCCATCCGACTACCGGCGGGGTGACGGCCTCCTACGCCATGCTGGGCGACGTGCATCTGGCCGAGAGCGGTGCGCTGATCGGCTTCGCCGGGCCGCGCGTCATCGAGCAGACCATTCGCGAAAAGCTGCCGGAGGGCTTTCAGCGGGCCGAATACCTGCTGGAGCACGGCATGGTGGACGCCGTGGTGACGCGCCACGAGATGCGCGAGACAATCTCGCGGCTGGTGCGCGTGCTGATGCATCAGCCCGCCCTGGCGGACAAGCCGGAGCGGACGCAGGCGCGAACCGGGCAGGCGGAAGAAACAGGCGCGGCGGAAGACGTGGCCGCGCGGGAGCCGTCCGGGGCCGCCCCGGCGGATGGATGATCCCCCCTTAGCGGAGCAAGCGCCATGGCCTTGCGCCAGCGGAAAACCGATGATGGCGGCGCCAGCGCCCTGATGAAGCGGCAAAGGCGCGGCAGGCCCCTGTCATGGTGGATCAGCATGGCGCTGCTGGCGGCCTTCGCCGGGGCGATCCTCTGGTTCGCCTGGACGGCGGGGCTTTTCGTCTCGGACAAGGTCAAAACGCCCGGGGTAAAGGTGACGATGCTCGACAAGCGCACCATCCTTGTGCGCAACACGGACATTTCCGGGCTGGACGAGACGAATCAGCCTTTCACGGTGCATGCGCGCCTCTCCGAGCGGCCGGACGCCAGCAAGAACACCGTCAACCTGACGGATGTCAGCGGCGAGATGAAAAAAAACAATGGCGAGACCATTACATTCCGCGCCGACAAGGCTGTATATTACAAGAAGCAGGAGCTGCTGGATCTGATGGACAATGTGCGCATCGCCTCGAAGGGGCGCTATGTGCTGACGACCCGGAAAGCGCGCGTCACGGTGCGCACCAAGGAGATTTCCAGTGACGATCCGGTGGCCGTCAGGCTGAAGGACGGCGTCATCCATGCAAGGGGTATCCGGGCGGGCCGGAACGCCAGCAAAATTGTCTTTCCGGGGCCGGTTCAGACCACCTTCGGGGCGGGCGGTCTGAAGCCGGAGGACACGGGCAAGGCGGAGCGGGTGGACAGCAGGAGCAACCAGAGGTGACAAGGAGGCGGCGAGGCATGAACGGAACAGTCTTTCACAAGGCGCTGGCGGCGGCGGCGCTGGCTCTTGCCCTGACGGGCGCGGCCGGCATGGCCGGCGCGCAGGCCATCAATACGAAATCCATGAACAAGGCCACGCAGACGAAAAAGGTGGACATCTCCGCCGACGGCATGGAGATCTTCGATGACAAGAACCAGGCGGTCTTTACCGGCCACGTCAAGGCGGTGCGGCGCGACACGACGCTGACGGCGGACAAGCTGGTGGTGGATTACCGCAAGGTGAAAAAGGCCGATGGCGCGCAGGATACCGAGGTGACCTTTCTCAACGCGGACGGGCATGTGCGCATCGTCACGCCGGAGCAGACCATCACCGGCAATCACGCCAAGATGGACGTGAAGAAAAACCTTTTGTGGGTGACGGGCAACGTGGTGGTGAAAAAGAAGACCTCGACCATTCGCGGCGCCAAGCTGTTCGCCAACCTGAAGACCAATGTCTCGCGCATCGAGGCGGGCGGAAAGGGCCGGGTGCATGGCGTCTTCACCCCGGCCAAGTAGGCGGCGGGCCGGCAACATTCCGTCAAGGTTGACGAAACCTTGATCCCTTTCACGCAATCTTAATCATGGCGGGCTTTAATGAGCCAGGAGCGAAACGGCATGGACACACTGCATTCCCGGCCCGGCCCGGAACATGCGGCCGGAACGGAGCCGGATGGCGGCATCGTCGCGGAAGGTCTGGTCAAGACCTATCACAACCGTCCGGTGGTCAAGGGTGTGTCCCTGTCGGTGCGCCGCGGGGAGGCCGTTGGCCTTCTCGGCCCCAACGGGGCGGGCAAGACGACGGTGTTCTACATGATCACCGGGCTTGTCGCCGCCACGCGGGGAACAATCGAGCTCGACGGCGAGGACGTGACCTTGCTGCCCATGTACCGCCGCGCGCGCAAGGGCATCGGCTATCTGCCGCAGGAAGCGTCCATTTTCCGCGGGCTCACGGTTGAAGAAAACATTCGCGCCATTCTGGAGCTGCGCGTATCCTCACGCTCCAAGCGCGAAAGTCAGTTGCGTGAGTTGTTGGATGAGTTTCAAATATCGCACATACGGCATTCGCCGGCTGTGGCGCTCTCTGGCGGAGAACGCCGCCGGGTGGAAATCGCCCGCGCCCTTGCCGCCGCTCCCAGATACATGCTCCTCGACGAGCCCTTCGCGGGGATTGATCCCATTGCGATCAATGATATCCGCCAGCTGGTGCGAAAGCTCACCGCTCGGGGAATCGGGGTGCTTATTACGGATCACAACGTGCGCGAAACCCTCGAGCTCATCGACCGGGCGCTCATCATCCATGATGGCAAGGTGCTGACCGAGGGCAGCCCGCGCGAGATCGTCGAGAACCCGGATGTGCGGCGCTATTACCTGGGCGAGGAATTCAGCCTGTAACGCGCCGGGCGGGCCGTGGTAAAAGCGGCTGGAACGCTTTTTGCAGGTTAATGCGGCCGCGGCGGGCGAAAATTTACGTCTTTTAAGGACTGGCTGATATACTGTGGCGCGTCGCCGCGCGGGCTCATGCCTCCTTTCGCGGCGCGCGCCATTCGTTTATCCGGGAGTCCGGCCAGCCATGCCGATGCGCCAGAGACTGGAAATCCGCCAGGGCCAGAGCCTGGTCATGACGCCGCAGCTGCAACAGGCCATCAAGCTGTTGCAGATGTCGAACATCGAGCTGCAATCCTATGTGGAGATGGAGCTGGAGCGCAATCCGCTGCTGGAGCGCACCGGGCAGGAAGAGCCAGAGGAACGCCGCCGCGAGCCCGGCGAAGCGCCGCGCGAGGAAGCCGGAGGCGGCAATGATGCCGGCGGAAGCGGTGAAGCGCCCGATCTGGCCGTGGCGCTGAATGACGACGGCGCGGCCGCCGAGCGGCTGGCCGACATGGACGCCGACCCCGCCGAAATCTTCAACAACGACAGCGCAGCCGACGCGCCCGCCCCGGCGCCTGGGCAGATGACCGATTCGGGCTGGGCGGGCATGCCTTCCGGCGGCGCCGGGCCGCAGACTCCGGAGGGGCCGGGGCGCGATCTGGAAGCGACGCTGAGCACGGAAGCGACGCTGAGCGAACATCTGGAAGAGCAGTTGCCGCTGGTTCTGGCCGATCCCGGCGAGCGGATAATCGGCCATCATCTGATCGGCGTGCTGGATGACGCGGGCTACCTGCGCGAGCCGGTGGAGTCCATCGCACAGAGGCTGGGCGCGCCGCAAGAGCGGGTGTTCGCCGTGCTGAAGAAAATGCAGGCCATGGAGCCGCCGGGCGTCTTCGCGCGCGATCTGAAGGAATGCCTGAAGCTGCAACTGGCGGAGAAGGACAGGCTTGACCCGGCCATGGAGACGCTGGTGGACAATCTGGAGCTGCTGGCCAAACGCGATTTCGCCAGGCTGGGCAAACTGTGCGGCGTCGGCAATGAGGATCTCACCGACATGCTGGGCGAGATCCGGGCGCTGAACCCGCGCCCCGGCGGGGCCATCGGGCCGCTCGTGGTGCAGCCGGTGGTTCCGGACGTCTTCGTGCGCGCCGCGCCGGACGGCTCGTGGATCGTCGAGCTGAACTCGGAAACCCTGCCGCGCGTGCTGGTGAACAACCAGTATTACGCCACGGTGAACGCCGCCGCCGCGCGCGAGAAGGACAAGGAATACATTTCCGAGTGCATGGCCAAGGCCTCGTGGCTGGTGAAGAGCCTGGCGCAGCGGGCGCGCACCATTCTGGCGGTGTCGCGCGAGATCGTGCGCCAGCAGGACGCCTTTCTCGACAAGGGCGTGGAGGCCCTGCGCCCGCTGACGCTGAAAACGGTGGCGGACGCCATCGGCATGCACGAATCAACCGTATCGCGCGTGACATCGAACAAATACATGGCCACGCCGCGCGGCATCTTCGAGCTGAAATACTTTTTCACCACGGCCATCGCCTCCTCGGAGGGCGGCGAGGCGGTTTCGGCGGAGGCGGTGCGCCACCGCATCAAGCAGCTGATTGACGCGGAGGACGCGAAAAAGGTGCTTTCCGACGACAAGATCGTTGACATGCTGCGCGCGGAGGGCATAGAACTCGCCCGCCGCACGGTTGCGAAATACAGGGAGGCGCTCGGCATTCCCTCGTCCCTGCAACGGCGGCGCGAAAAACGCATGCTGAACTCCTGACCCCGGCCGGACATGACAACGCCGGGGGCCATCCTGACGGCAAAATCCCGTTGCAGGGTGGAAAAATCCGCGAAACTCGGACATAATGGCTGTGGCGCGCATGATCCGCCAGGGGGCGGCGGACCGGGCCGCACGCACAGCATGTCCCATACAAACACAAAGACATCCAGACCATGCAGATACAGACAAGCGGCAAGAACCTCGATATCGGGGCGGCCTTTCAGGAACACGTGAAAGAGCGCCTGAGCGAGGGCATCAGCAAGTATTTCGACGGCGCGGTGAGCGCCCAGGTGGTTGTTGAAAAACAGCGCGGCGCGTTCAATACCGAATGCACCGTGCATCTGCCGACGGGACTTGTGCTTCAGGCCTCCGGCGAGGGAGGCGACGCCTACTCCAGCTTCGAGGAGGCCATGGAGCACATGGAGACACGCCTGCGCCGCTACAAGCGGCGGCTGATCAGCCACACGAAGAAGCGCCAGAAGCCGATGGAGGCCCACCCGGCGCAGAGCTATGTTCTGGCTCCGGTGGAGGAAAGCGAAAGCGCGGACGAGGAAGAGGATTTCGTGCCCGCCGTGATCGCCGAATCCACCGAAAAGGTCACGGAGATGAGCGTCGGCGAGGCGGTCATGCAGCTGGAGCTGGCGGCCCTGCCCTTCGTGCTGTTCCGCAACGCCATGCATGGCGGCGTCAACATCGTCTATACGCGCGAAGACGGTCATATCGGCTGGGTCGATCCGGGCCCGGGCAAGCCCGAATGATCCCGAACAGGAAAGAACCATGCAACTGTCCCGAATACTGAGCGCCAGCGGCGTTCTGCCCGCCATTCAGGCCGGAAGCAAGAAGCAGCTTCTGCAAAGCCTCGCGGCGCACGCCGCGCCCGCCACGGGGCTGGACGAGCGGGCCATCTTCGATGTGCTCATGCAGCGCGAGAAGCTGGGCTCCACCGGGCTTGGCAACGGCATCGCCATTCCGCATGGCCGCTTCGCAGGGCTCGACAAGGTGCATGGCTTCTTCGCCCGGCTGGGCAAGCCGGTGGACTTCGACGCGCCGGATCACAGGCCGGTGGACATCGTGTTTCTGCTCATGGCCCCGGAGGGCGCGGGCGCGGATCACCTGAAGGCCCTGGCGCGGGTCTCAAGGCTGCTGCGCGACGAAGCCCTCGTGGAGAAACTGCGCGCCACGGCGGACCGCGACGCGCTTTACGCCCTGCTCATGGAGCAGGCGCCTTCACGGGCGGCCTGAAGCAGCGGAAGGTGAGGCCGGAGCAACAGACCGGAACGCACAAAGGGCCCGCCGGGGAGTGATCCTCCGGCGGGCCCTTGTTGCTTTGTCGCTGATCCCGGTATGCCGGGGGGCTGTTATCTTCAACCGCTCTGGCCGTGCCGGGCGAGAACTTCATCGGCCATCTTGCCGGTCAGTTCGGCCATGTGATCGTGGCGGAAGGTGAAGGTGCCAACGCCGGACGTGGCGGAGCGCAGCTCGATGATGAGATCGCCGATCTCCACCTCGGGCATGTGCGCCTCCACGGTGTCCCAGCCGGGCCAGCCCTCGCGCGGCTCGAAGCCCAGTATCTGGCCGCGATGGCCGGAGACGATCTGGGTGACGCGCGAGGTGTGCTCGTTGGGCACATGCACCTTCACATGCACAACGGGCTCCAGCAGGACGGGCGAGGCCTCCTTCATGCATTCGCTCATGGCCAGGCGGGCGGCCATCTTGAAGGCCATCTCCGAGGAATCCACGGTGTGATAGCTGCCATCGGAGAGGTTCACCGCGATGTCCACCACGGGAAACCCCAGCGGGCCCTTCTTGTTGTATTCCTTCACCCCGGCCTCGACGGCGGGAATGTATGTCTTGGGCACGACGCCGCCGGTGATGGTGTCGGTGAACTCGAAGCCGGAACCGCGCGGCAGCGGGCGTATCTCCAGCACCACGTCACCGAACTGGCCGTGGCCGCCGGTCTGCTTCTTGTGGCGGCCGCGGGCGGACGCGGACTTGCGGATGGTCTCCTTGAAGGCGATGTGGCGCGGCGCGGCCTCCGCGCCGACGCCGAACTTGTCGCGCAGCTTCTCCAGGGCCACGCGCAGATGCATTTCGCCCTGCCCCCAGAGCACCATTTCCCCGGTATCGGCCTCGTGGCGCAGCTCAAGGGAGGGATCTTCCTCGGTCAGTTTGGCTATGGCGGCGGAGAGCTTCACCTCGTCCTTCCTGTCGGGCACGGTGATGGCCACGCCATAGACGGGCGCGGCGGGATCGGGCACGAGGATTTCCGGCACGTTGTCCTTGTCCACGGAGACGCCCTCGCCGGTGGCGATCTCCTCCAGGCGGCCAAGGGCCACGGTATCGCCCGCGCCGGCGCGGGCGGTCTTCTTCGTCTCCTGGCCGAACACGGTGAACATGCCGCCGATGCGCGAGGATGCGCCCGCGCTGTTGTAGAGCGTGTCGCCATCCTTGATTTCGCCGGCCAGGACGCGCGCCAGGGAGAGCTTGCCCTGGGCGG
>JALUFY010000309.1 GCA_027051995.1 Hyphomicrobiales bacterium | reverse complement strand
GCCGGAGCGGTTCAGATC
The DNA here is from genome assembly GCA_027051995.1 of Hyphomicrobiales bacterium. Lineage (GTDB taxonomy): Bacteria > Pseudomonadota > Alphaproteobacteria > Rhizobiales > Aestuariivirgaceae > Thermopetrobacter. Next base: position 2,602 of record JALUFY010000309.1, on the reverse strand, counting down.
GACGAAGGAGAGGGCCGGATGCTGGTCATGGATGGACTTGCCGGCGTCCTGCTCCATGTGCAGCCGCTCGATGCCCACCGCCACCGTCTCGCCGTCCACCTCGATATAAACCGTGCCCTCGCCGACGATGGGCTGCTTGAACTGCGAGATCTGATAGCCCTGCGGCAGATCGGGATAGAAGTAGTTCTTGCGGTCGAAAACGCTGAAGGTGTTTATCTTCGCCTTCAGGCCCAGCCCGGTGCGGATGGCCTGCTCGACGCAGAACTTGTTGATCACCGGCAGCATGCCCGGCATGGCCGCGTCCACCAGCGAGACATGGCTGTTGGGATCGCCGCCGAACTCGGCGGAGGCGCCGGAGAACAGCTTGGACTTCGAGCTGATCTGGGCATGCACCTCCATGCCGATGACGATTTCCCAATCCCCCGTCGCCCCCTGAATGAAGTTCTTCGGATCGGGGGTGCGGGTGTCTATGATCTCGGGTGTCTGCGCGTCCATAAGTCCCTGGGCTCCACTGGTGTTGCATGGCCGCGATGCGGCCGCTTCTGGAGAAAGTCAATGCCACCCTTGGCGGGGCTTGGCAAGGGCTGTCCTTGCGTCCCGGCACACCCGGTTGCGCGAAACAATATCCGTCAGCCGGGACTGAGCAGATGTATTTTTTACACACGGACAAAGTGCAATTTACCCACGATTAACCATAAACGATAATATTTGCTCCGAGGTCAAGTTTTGCGAAGAGGTGCGGCGGGGATCGCCTCTCTTCCGGAGCGGAATACACACGAAACCGAAGATCGCGCATTGCCCGCGCAACGGCTCTGGCGGTCTCTTCGGCCTGCATTACAACTTCATACCCGGCATGGTGGGCAGCCTGTTCGTGGTGGCAGCAATGGCAAGGTGAAGGAGGATTCGGGCATTGCCGGGATCAGGAACGAAGTGGAGACCCGCTCGATTTTCGGCGGCGTTTATGCCCGCTGGCAGGACGGCGGCTATTTCCTGGCCAGTACGATCAGCGGCGGCGGCCTGGATTTCAAGAGCGACCGCGCCATCTTCAATATCATGACCGGCAACGTGGAGCTCAAGCGCGGCCAGAAGGATGATCTGACCGACGTGCTGGCCCGCATCGGTTTCCAATACGAACTCTGATTTCCGGGCTGGGGGGGTGATCCCTCGCGAACTGCAAGCCGCGCGGCTCACGCGGGGCTGGCGACGGGACAGCGGGCCGCCTGCGGCAGGGGTTGGGGGCGTGATGATCCGGCTGGCAACCGGGTCATCATTCCTTCCTTCACTTCAGGCAGACGCCATCCCCCGCGGAATCGCTCCCATGCCTGATTTCCCGGCACAATGCGGGAACAATACCACGCGTCCGCCCTACTCCGCCGCATTTCTCGCCGCGTTCGCCTTGGCCATCTCTCCGGCCAGCAGGAAGGCCAGCTCGAGGGCCTGGGCGGCGTTGAGGCGGGGGTCGCAGTGGGTGTGATAGCGGTCGCAGAGATCCTTTTCGGCGATGGCGCGCGCGCCGCCGGTGCATTCGGTGACATTCTGGCCGGTCATCTCGATGTGGATGCCGCCGGCATGCAGCCCCTCGGCGGCCAGCACCTGCATGAAGGCGCGCACCTCGGCCAGGATCTGCTCGAAGGGGCGGGTCTTGTATCCGGCCGCCGTCTTGATGGTGTTGCCGTGCATGGGGTCGCATGACCAGACGACATGGCGGCCCTCGCGCCGGATGGCGCGCGCCAGGGCGGGCAGATGGGCGGCTACCTTGTCCGCGCCGAAGCGGGTGATGATGGTGAGGCGGCCCGGATCGTTTCGCGGATCGAGAATGTCCGCCAGGCGCAGCAGCTCATCAGCCGTCATGCCTGGCCCGGCCTTCAGCCCGATGGGGTTTTGCACTCCGCGCAGAAACTCCACGTGCGCCCCTTCCGGATCGCGGGTGCGGTCGCCGATCCACAGGAAGTGGCCGGAGGTGGCGTAATAATCGCCGGAAGTGGAGTCGATGCGCGTCAGGGCCTCCTCGTAGCCCAGCAGCAAGGCCTCGTGGGAGGTGTAGAAATCCGTGGTGCGCAGCTGATGTGCGGTGTCGGGATTGATGCCGCAGGCGCGCATGAAGCGCATGGTGTCGGAGATGCGGTCGGCGATTTCGCGGTAGCGGCCGGCGGCCGGAGTGTCGCGCAGGAATCCCAGCGTCCAGCGGTGAACATGCTCCAGATTGGCGTATCCGCCCTGGGCGAAGGCGCGCAGCAGGTTGAGCGTCGCGGCGGCCTGGCGGTAGGCCTGCAACTGGCGGTGCGGATCGGGCACGCGGGCGGCCTCGTCGAAATCTATGCCGTTGATGATGTCGCCACGGTAGCTGGGCAGGGTCACGCCATCGCGGGTTTCGGTGTCTTCGGAGCGCGGCTTGGCGAACTGGCCGGCGATGCGCCCCAGCTTGACCACCGGCTGGCCGCCGGCATAGGTGAGCACCACGGCCATCTGCAGGAAGACGCGGAAGAAGTCGCGGATGTTGTCGGCGGAATGCTCGGCGAAACTCTCGGCGCAATCACCGCCCTGAAGCAGAAAGCCCTTGCCCTTGGCGATGCGCGAGAGCTTGCGGCGCAGCTTGCGCGCC
>JALUFY010000308.1 GCA_027051995.1 Hyphomicrobiales bacterium | reverse complement strand
TCAGGGAGCCCAGAAGGCACGCCCCATAGGGCGGCAGAGGCTGCTCGCCGCAGGGGTTGGTGGCCCGGATGGTCTCGCACCAGCCAAGTTTGTTTTGCCGGTTGATCCGGTCGATGAAGATCACCCCCGGCTCGGCGTGATCATAGGTGGCCCGCATGATGGCGTCCCACAGATCACGCGCCCGCAAGGTCCTGTATTTGCGCCCGCCGAAGACCAGCGGCCATTCGCCATCGGCCCGCAGCGCCGCCATGAAGGCGTCCGTCACCAGCACCGAGAGATTGAAGTTGGTCAGCCGCCCGCTTTCGCGCTTGGCGGCGATGAAATCCTCGATATCGGGATGATCGCAGGCCATGACCGCCATCATCGCGCCGCGCCGCGCCCCCGCCGACATGATAGTGCGGCACATGGCGTCCCACACCTGCATGAAGCTCACCGGCCCGGAGGCCTCCGCGCCGATGCTTTTTACCTCCGCGCCCCTGGGCCGCAGGGTAGAGAAATCCAGCCCGATGCCGCCGCCGGTCTGCATGGTCTGCGCCGATTCCTTCACGGCGTCGAAAATGCCGGGGATGGAATCCTCCACCTTGCCCATGACGAAGCAGTTGAACAGCGTCACGTCGCGCCCGGTGCCCGCCCCGGCCAGAATGCGCCCGCCGGGAATGAAGCGGAAATCCTCCAGAATCTCCATGAAGGCCGCCCGCCAGCGCGCCCGCTCCTCTTTCTTTTCAGCCTGCGCCGCCGCCCTGGCCACCCGCGCCCAGGTGTCATGGATGCTGGCGTCCCCGCCCTTGCCGGAGGCGGGGCGGTAGCGGTATTTCATCTCCCATATCTGGCGCGAAATACCATCCAGCGCATATGTGTCCTTGCGTCCCATGGGCTCAATATAAGTCCGCTCCGCCCGCAAGTCCACAAAAATGTTTTTGATTTGTTCTATATGGTAAAGACTTGGAACGCCCCCCCTCGCCCCTTGCGCCGCGCTCAGCCGCCCATGCGCCGGGCCAGCTCCCGCATGCCTTCCTCCGCCAGCTTTTCCGCCGCCGGTTCAATGGCCTCTTGCAGCTTTGTCATGAAGATCCGCCGGGGCAGCCCCGGCTCAATGAGGGGCAGAAACTCCACCACGATGGTCCCCGGCCAGCGCCAGAAGCTGCGGCGGGGCCAGAAGACGCCGGAGTTGAGCGCGAACGGCGCGCAAGGCGTCTTCAGCGCCGTATAGAGCGCCGCCACCCCCGGCTTGTAATCGGGCCCTGCACCCACGGGCCTGCGCGTGCCCTCCGGGAAGATGATGATCTGCCGCCCCTCGGCCACGGCGGCCTTCGCGTGGCGCACCAGATTTTTCAGGGCCTTCGGCCCTGCCGCGCGGTCCACCGGGATCATGCGGAACTTCATCAGGAACCAGCCCACCAGCGGGATATATGTCAGCTCCTTTTTCAGCACGATGGCCGGATCGTCCAGCAGGTGAAACAGCGCGAAAGTCTCCCACATGGACTGATGCTTGCCCGCCACCAGCGCCGCCCCTTGCGGGATGTGTTCGCGCCCGCGCACCTCGAACCCGATGCCCCCCAGCGTCCGGCACATGAAGACGAAGAACCGCGACCATTGCCTGAGCGCCCGGATGGACGTCTTGCGCGGCGTCAGCAGAAAGAAGAATCCGAAGATCATGACCAGCGGATAGAGCACGTAAAAGCCCAGATTGAGGGCGATCGAGCGCGCGATGACGCCGGGCGTCAGCTTGTGCGCGCCGGGGGCCTTTTGCCCGTCTGTCCCGCTCATCGTCCTGCTCCCATCCTGCGCTATCCCTGCCGGAACATGCCATGCAGTATGCGTATCACCGCCAGCCGCGCGCTGACCAGCGAAATCACCGTTGCCAGCAGCACGATGATCAGCCAGGCGGCGTAATGGCGGGCGATGATCCGTCCTTCGCCGAACAGAAGACCCCAGGCCTCGCCGCCGATGCCCTCCGAAGGCGACAAGAGGCCGATGACGAGAAAGGTCAGCCAGGCAGCCGCGACGCCGGCCAGCGCCGCCAGAAACCCGGCGCGCAGGAAACGCCGCTCCACCTGTCTGGCGATAAAGCGGTCCTTCGCCCCGACAAGATGCAGAACCTCGATGGTTTCGCGGTTGCCTTCCAGCGCGGCGCGCGCCGCGTATGTCACCAGGACAACGGCCGCCAGCGCGATGCCCAGCAGAATGCCCACCCCAAGCCATCCGGCGGTGCGCGCCATCTCCGACAGCTCCAGCACCCAGCGGCCATGGGCGTCCAGCCGCGCGCCCTTGACCTTTTCGCGCAGCATCCTGTCCAGCGCTTTCACGCCGGCAGGCGCGTCGCGCTCCAGCCTGACGGCGATCAGCCGGGGAATGGGCAGGGTGTCCGCCAGCCCCGCCTTGCCCAGCCAGGGCTCCAGCAGCGCCCGGTTCTCCTCTTCGCTCAGGATGCGCGCGCCGGCCACGCCCCTTTGCGCCTTCAGCAGACTGGCGGCGGCCCGCGTGCGTTCGTCCAGCCCCTTTTCGCCATCCTCCAGCGGCATGATCTGCGCCGTGGCCTCCGATGTCACCCCGGCCTTCCAGTCGTCGATGGCCCGCCAGGTCATGATCATGCCGCCCATGGCCATGCCGGCCAGATAGCA
>JALUFY010000307.1 GCA_027051995.1 Hyphomicrobiales bacterium | reverse complement strand
GGCTTGCGGGGAGCGAAAGCTCATGCCCTCGTCCGTCTGCGTCCATATCCACAGGGTGTTGGCCGCCATCCATTCGTTTTCGCGGATCAGCACGCGCTCGGAGCGCGCCGACTTGCGCCAGTCGATGCCGGCCGCCGAATCGCCGTGCGCGTAAGGGCGGTATTGCCAGAAATCCTCGCCCGGCCCGGCGCGGCGGCGGCCATGCACCCCGTGCATGACCGATTGCGCCACCCGCCCGGCCTCGATGAGCAGGGGCGGCAGGGCATGCGCCAGGGTATCGGAATCATGGCGCGGGGTATGCGGCGCGGCCTTGTCCGCCACTTCAGGCGATCCTTTCCTTCAGGCGGGCGATGACGTCATCCAGCGTCACCCCGTCGGCGCGGGCGGAGAAGGAGATGGCCATGCGGTGGCGCAACACCGGATCGAGCAGCTCGGCCACGTCATCGAGAGAGGGCGAAAGCCGCCCTTGCAGCAGCGCCCGGGCGCGCGCCCCCAGCATCAGCGCCTGCGCGGCGCGCGGGCCGGGCCCCCAGGCGACGGTTTCGTTGATGAAAGCGTCCGCTTCCGGCTGGCCGGGGCGGGCGGCGCGCACCACGCCGAGAATGCCCTCGGCCAGCTTCTCGCCCACCGGCATGAGGCGCACCAGATGCTGGATATCCATGAGACCGGCGCCGTCCAGCACCTTGCCGGCCCGCGCCTCCTCGTTGCCCGTGGTGGCCAGCAGCATGCGCCGCTCCGCCTCCAGTGAGGGATAATCCACGCCGATCTCCAGCAGAAAGCGGTCGAGCTGCGCCTCGGGCAGCGGATAGGTGCCCTCCTGCTCCAGCGGGTTCTGGGTGGCCAGCACGTGGAAGGGGCGGGGCAGGTCGTGGCGCGCCCCGGCGATGGTGACGAAGCGCTCCTGCATGGCCTGAAGCAGAGCCGACTGGGTGCGCGGGCTGGCGCGGTTGATCTCGTCGGCCATCAGCAGCTGGCAGAACACCGGGCCGGGAATGAAGCGGAAATGGCGCTTGCCATGCTCATCCTCCTCCATGACCTCCGAGCCGGTGATGTCGGCCGGCATCAGGTCGGGCGTGAACTGGACGCGCTTTTCATCCAGCCCCAGCACCGTGCCCAGGGTGGTGGCCAGCAGGGTCTTGGCCAGCCCCGGCACGCCCACCAGCAGGGCATGGCCGCCCGCCAGAATGGCGATGAGCGACAGCTCCACGACGCGCTCCTGGCCATGAATCACCCTGGCCGTCTCCGCCCGCACCCTGGCGAGGCGTTCCGTGGCCTTTTCGATCCGTTCGAGAATCCTGTCGTCGCTGGCGATTGCGTCTGGCATGTGCGCGTCCTGTTTCCTGGTCTGCGGGGAATCCATAAACCGCTTTTGTCATGCTATAGCATTAAAAAGCGGTCATGGCTCCGGCTGGCCGCGATCATGGTTGTCGCGGCGCAATGAGGCGAAAAATGGATCGGGCTTGCGGGAATGCGGAAATCCTTGCGCGGCTGCGCAAGCGGCTGGAGGCGCGCCCGCCGGAGCTTGCCGGAGCGGGGCGCAAGGCGGCGGTGCTCATGCCGCTGGTGGAGGAGGCCGGGGAGCTGTCGGTTCTGCTGACGCTCCGGCGCGATGATCTGCCCGCCCACGCGGGGCAGATCAGCTTTCCCGGCGGGCGCATGGAGGATGGCGAAAGCGTGCTGGAGGCGGCGCTGCGCGAAACCCGCGAGGAGACGGGCATCGCCCCGGATTACGTCGAGCCGCTGGGCTACTGGGACGCCTGCGACACCTCCACCGGCTATCAGGTGGCTCCCGTGGCCGGTCTTTTGCGCCCCGGTTTCGCGCTGACGCCTTGTCCGCGCGAGGTGGCGGAGATTTTTACCATTCCGCTGGCCTTTTTGCTCGATCCGGCCAATCACCGCCGCGAGGAGATCTTCTGGCGCGGGCGGATGCGCCGCTACTGGGTGATGCGTCATGGGGATCGCATGGTCTGGGGCGCCACGGCGGCCATGCTGCGCAAGCTTTGGGAGCGTCTCGGGAATGGCTGATTACGCGAAGTCCCTGCCCTCCCTGAAGGGCCAGCCCTGGCTGATGGACCCGGTGCTGCAAGAATTGCTGGCGGCGCTGGGAACGGACAAGGCGCGCATTGTCGGCGGGGCGGTGCGCAACGCGCTGCTGGGCGAGCCGGTGGAGGATGTGGACATCGCCACCGTCTGGCCGCCGCACGAGACGATGAAATGGGCCGCGGCGGCGGGCTTTTCGGTGCATCCGGTGGCCGTGGAGCATGGCTCGGTCATCGTCTCGCGGCGCGGGCGGGCCTTCGAGGTCACCACCCTGCGCCGCGACGTGGAAACCGACGGGCGGCACGCCAAGGTGGCCTTCACCGCCGATTGGGAGGCGGATGCAAGGCGGCGCGACTTCACCATGAACGCGCTTTACGCGGATGCTTCCGGCGCGCTTTATGATCCGGTTGGCGGATATGGCGATCTGCTGGCCCGCCGCGTGCGCTTCATCGGCAATGCCGAGGAGCGCATCCGCGAGGACTATCTGCGCATCCTGCGTTTCTTCCGCTTCTGGGCGCGCTATGCGAAGGAGCCGCCGGAGGAGGAGGCATTGGCCGCCTGCGCGGCCCGGCGGGAGGGGCTGGCG
>JALUFY010000306.1 GCA_027051995.1 Hyphomicrobiales bacterium | reverse complement strand
CGTCTTCCGTGAAGGTCTTTTCCAGCGCCGCGCCCATGCCCTCGCGCATGTCCTCGATGAACACCCGTGCCGCTTCGCTCATTGGCTTTCGTCCTTCCACACGAGGCTTTCCATGACCCCGGCGAGTTTGACGCCGGGGGCCGTTGTGTATATCCGCCCGATGATGGCGGTCAATCCATGCTCCAGCAGCTCTTCATGGTGAATGCCGGTGGCGATGTAAAGCGCCGCGATGCCGAAGTTGCGCGCGCCCGGAATGTCGGTGGCGATGCCGTCGCCGATGGCCAGGATTTCATCCTTTTTCACATCGCGCCCGGCGGCCTCGCGCGCCTTTTCCAGGCAGGCTTCGTAAATGGGCGCGTAGGGCTTGCCGGCCATGATGACGTCTCCGCCTTCTTCCTCGTAGATGGCCGCCAGCGCCCCCGCGCAGGGGATGACGCGCCCGCCATGGCGCACCTTCACGTCCGGGTTGGCGCAGACCATGTCCAGGCCGCGCGCCGCCAGCGCCCTGAGCATTTCCCGGTATTGCTCCGGCTGTTCGGTCTGGTCATCGTAAAGGCCGGAGCACAGCACGGTGGCGGCCTCGTCCGCGCCGGTGAAGCGCACCGGCAAACCGTCGCGCAGATGGGCGTCCTTTTCCGGGCCGAGGTGAAAGACCTTGCCGCCCGCTCCTTGGCGGATGACGTCGCGTGTCACGTCGCCGGAGGTAACGATGGCGTCCCAGGCGGCGCGCGGAACTTTCAGCCCGTCGAGCTGTTCGATCAGCGCCGGAGTGGGACGCGGCGAATTGGTGATGAGCACCACGACGCCGCCGTTTTCACGGTGGCGCATGAGGGCATGGCAGGCTTGCGGGCTGGCCTTCACCCCGTCATGGACGACACCCCAGATATCGCAGAACCATACGGGGTATCGCGCCGAAAGCGGGGACACATCGCGCAACAGCGCAGGTGCGGGGGATTGTCCTGATTGCCCTGAAGAGCCGGTCATGCTGGAGCGCCCTGGTTCATGGAACCCGCGCATCAATGGCGGGCCGGGGCGCGGCTGTCAAGGCGCGGGGGGATCTGCCCGCGTCAGGCCGCGTCGCGCCGCGCCGCCTTGTTCCCTGCTGGCGGGCGGGCGCGCACGCGGCGCGGCGGCGAGAAGACGCGGCCGCGCGCCAGGCGCACGAAGGGGCGCACGCGGGCCTCCAGCTCCGGCGCGTCAACGCCGCTGGCGATGATGGCGAGCCCGGGGGCGGCGGCGCGGCGCAGCATGTCTCCGCCATGATCGCGCAGGGCGCTGGTGATGGTGCGCACGTCCATGTCGAGAAAGGCGAAGCCGAGACTGGCGAGCGCTTCGGGGTCGATCCTGTCCGGCTGGCAGCCCGACAGGCACAGGCGCACGCCGTTTTGCGCCAGCCAGGCCAGGCCGAAGGTTCCATCCTCGCTGAGCGAGGAGAGGGCCGGATGAGAAATATCCAGCACGATGCGCCCGGAGATATCTTCTCCGGCCTTTTTCATGAAGGCCGTCAGCTCGTCGCGAAAGCGCCGCGAGGACAGAGAGGCCCGGGTCAGCGGACAGACGGCGAACGTGTCGCGCCCCTTGCCGCGCAAAAGGCGGATGAAATCCGCCGAGCGGCGCAGGTTTTCCATGTCGAAGCGGCCCGCGATACCCAGTTGCGCGGCGCGAAGCCCGGCGTGCGCGCCGAGGAAGATGCGCCCGTCCGCCAGCGCCAGCGCCGGGGCTGCGCGGTAAAAGGCCGTGGCGCGCGATTTCAGATCGGCCACCGGCTCCATGTAGAGGCGGAAATCATCCATGGGATCCTTTGGCGAGGCGCCGCCGGCGGCCGCCTTCGCCGGATGAGCGGCGCGGGCGGGCGCCGCGGCCGGCCGCGGGCGGGCCGGGGATGCGGGCTTGTCCGCCCCCTTGCGGGCGGTTTCAATGGAGGCGGCCTTGTCCGCAGCCACGCCAGTGGCCGGACGCGAGGCGCGGGCGGTCTTTTGCCGCTCAAGATTGTCCAGGCGGCGGGCCAGGGCAGCGGTCTCCGATTTCAGCCCGGCGAACATGCGCATGAAATCGGCCATGCGCCTGTGGGAATGGCCTGAGGGGCGCAGCAGCGAGCCGGCGAAGAACAGAACCTGAGCCGCCGCGAGCAGGATGACGGCGAGCAGAAGCGCCGGCGTCAGGGGCTGGCCGTTCATCCAGGCCCACAGCGCCAGCCCCGCGCCCAGCGCCGTCACGGCGGCGGGAATGAACACGAACGCGAACGCATGCAACACGGTCTTCATGACCTCGATCTCCGCCCCCTCTTGCGCAATTGGCGATTGCGCAACTCCGCCACCCCCGCCTCGCGCAGGTTGTGACCGCGTCATCTTATTGCCGCGCCGGGAGAAAAACAAGCCCGGCCCTTTGATCTGGCGGACGGAAAGCGCCATACTGCCACCTTGAGAGCGGGCGTTCCTTGATAACGGGAGGATTTTTCATGATCTTGCAGGGATTGCGCGCCTTTCTCGCGGGCGCGTGCCTGTCCGCCGTGCTCATCCCGTCCGCTCTGGCCGGACCGGCGGCGGACAAGGCGGCGGAAAGCGAAAAACTGCTGGCGGCGGGAAAGCCCGCGCAGGCCTATCAGGCCATCAACGAAGCCATGGAC
>JALUFY010000305.1:654-2627 GCA_027051995.1 Hyphomicrobiales bacterium | reverse complement strand
TGGCCACTCCGGCGGCGATGGTGCCCACGCCCGGCTCGGCCACCAGCTTGACGGAGATCAGCGCGTTGGGGTTGATTTGCTTGAGATCGAAGATCAGCTGCGCCAGATCCTCAATGGAGTAGATGTCATGGTGCGGCGGCGGCGAGATGAGCGTCACGCCGGGCACGGAATGACGCAGTTTGGCGATGTAGAGATCCACCTTGTGGCCGGGCAGCTGGCCGCCTTCACCCGGCTTGGCGCCTTGGGCGATCTTGATCTGGATCACCTCGGCGTTGCGCAGGTAGTGGGCGGTGACGCCGAAGCGGCCGGAGGCCACCTGCTTGATCTTGGACATCTTCTCGGTACCGTAGCGGGCCGGATCCTCTCCCCCCTCGCCAGAGTTGGAGCGGGCGCCGAGACGGTTCATAGCGGTGGCCAGCGCCTCATGGGCTTCTGGCGACAGGGCGCCCAAGGAAATACCCGCCGAGTCGAAGCGTTTGAGGATATTCTCGATGGGCTCCACCTCGTCCAGATCGATCGGCTGGATGTCGTCGCGGAATTTGAGCAGGTCGCGGATGGTCATGGGCGGGCGTTTGTTGACCGCGTCGGCGAATTTCTGATAAATAGTCCTGTCGCCGGTCTGCACCGCCTGACGCAGGTAATTGACCACATCCGGGTTGTAGGCGTGATACTCACCGCCGTGCACATATTTGAACAGGCCGCCCTGCTCCAGCGAGCGGCGCGGGTTGAAGGCGCGCTGGGCTACCTTCTTCAGATCCGCCTCGATGTGCTCGAACTTCGTACCCTGAATGCGACTGGTGGTGCCGGTAAAGCAGAGATCCACGATCTCGTCATGCAGACCGACAATCTCGAACAGCTGCGCGCCGCGGTAGGAAGCGATGGTGGAGATACCCATCTTGGACAGGATCTTGAACAGCCCCTTGTTGATGCCCTTGCGGAAGTTGCGGATGTAGAAGTGCAGGCTGTTTTCGTTGGACAGCTCCCTGGTGCGCAGCAGGTCTTCCAGCACCTCATAGGCCAGATAGGGATAGACCGCCGTGGCGCCATAGCCGATCAGCACGGCAAAGTGGTGTGGGTTGCGCGCGGTGGCGGTTTCCACCACGATGTTGGCGTCCGGGCGCAGGCCTTCATTGACTAGGCGATGATGCACCGCCCCCACCGCCATGGGGGCCGGGATGGTGAGCAGGTCGGGCTCGATGCCCATGTCGGACAGCACCAGAATGGTGATGCCGTCCCTGACTGCGTCCACCGCAGCGTTGGTCAGATCCTCAATGGCCTGTTTCAGTGACTTTTCAGCTGGGTTGTAGTGCAGGCTGAGGATCACATGGCGGTAGCCTTCGTCCGTCTGGGTCAGCAGCATGTTGAACTGAGAGGGGGTCAGCACCGGGCTGGACACATCCAGCCGGTGAGCATGTTCCGGTCCCTTCTCGAACAGGTTGCGCTCCCGCCCGAAGCTGGTGGCCAGAGACATGACGATGTTCTCCCGCAGCGGGTCGATAGGCGGGTTGGTCACCTGCGCGAACATCTGGCGGAAGTAATCATACAGGCTGCGCGGCCGCTTGGAGAACACCGGCAGGGGCGCGTCATCGCCCATGGAGGCGGTGGTTTCCTGACCGTCTTCAGCCAGCACGCGCAGCACTTGGTCACGCTCCTCGAAGGTGACCTGGAAGTATTTCTGATACAGCTCGGCGGTTCTGTCGTCGAAGCCGATGATCTTCTCACTCAGATCGGCACGATCTTCCAGGGCCTGATGGCCCTGGTCCATCCATGCACGGTAGGGGTGCTGCTGCGCCAGTTCGCGGTCGATGTCTTCGGGTCGCAGCAGGGTGCCGGTCTCCAGATCCACCGCCATCACCTGACCGGGCTTGAGACGGCCCTTCTCGATGACATCGGCCTCATCATAGTCATAGACGCCGATCTCGGAGGCAAAGGTGATGGTGCGATCCTTCGTGATCACATAGCGGGTGGGACGC
>JALUFY010000305.1:0-644 GCA_027051995.1 Hyphomicrobiales bacterium | reverse complement strand
GTATTGAGCACCATGCCGGCCGGGCCGTCCCACGGCTCCATGTGCATGGAGGCGTATTCGAAGAAGGCACGCAGGTCAGGGTCCATGTGCGGCACGTTCTGCCACGCTGGCGGAATCAGCAGCCGCAGCGCCTCGAACACGCTCAGTCCGCCCATGGTGAGCACTTCGATCATATTGTCCAGACTGGAGGAGTCGGAGCCTTCCTGCGACACCAGCGGCCGGAGGGTGTGCAGCTCCGGAATGTGCGGCGTCTTGAATTTGGTCTGACGGGCACGCGCCCAGTTGCGGTTGCCGCGGATGGTGTTCAGCTCACCATTGTGGGCCAGGAAGCGGAACGGCTGCGCCAGCCGCCATTTGGGCAACGTGTTGGTGGAGAAGCGCTGATGGTAGGAGATCAGCGAAGACTCGAAGGTCTCGTCATTGAGATCTGCATAGTATTCGGGCAGTTCCCGCGGCATCACCAGTCCCTTGTAGGAGACCAGCTGGCTGTGCAGGGAAGCGACGTAGAAGTCTTCATTTTCCGGCTCGATCTCCATTTCTGCCTGACGACGGGCGACGAACAGAGCACGGTTGAAGGTGTCTTCGTCCATGTCGGCCGGTGCGTTGACGAAGATCTGCATGATCTCCGGCTCCATGCCGGCGGC
>JALUFY010000304.1 GCA_027051995.1 Hyphomicrobiales bacterium | reverse complement strand
ATCGAATCCCTCAAGAAGGAAAGCGCTGGGGACGCCGGGCCCGCCGCGTCCGCCGGTGATGACGAGGTCGCCGGCATGTTAAGCGCCCTGAAGGCCGACATCGAGGCCCTCAAGAGCGAAAAGAAAAGGGCCGGGCCCGAACCTGCCGCTGGCGGGGAGGAGGATGTGCGCGCCATGCTGCACAAGCTCCAGAGCGACATCGGCGAGCTGAAAAGGCAGACCGCGCGGGAAGAAGAGCCCATCCCCGCCGTTGGCCGGGTCAGCGATCTGCTCTCGCGCCTGCAGGATGAGCTGAGCAAGGCCGTGAACAAGGACAAGGCCAAGGCGGAAAGCGCGCCGGATGCGGACAAGGACGCGAATGAAAGAATGGCGGGCGGCTCGATCCACTGAAAACGGACATGCCGGATCGGACGCATTGCCCCGGAACAGGAAGATTTGATAGCTGGAGAAACGAAATGATCAAGCTGGAATGGACTGAAGACTTCAACACTGGCATCGAACTGGTGGACAAGCAGCACCAGATTCTGGTGCGTGCCATCAATCTGCTGGGCCTGGCCCTGGAGCGCGGCTCGGACAAGGAGCTCATGGACGCCATCTTCGAGACCCTGGCCGACTACACCGCCACCCACTTCGCCGACGAGGAAAAGCTGTTCGAGGCGGCGGGCTATCCCGAGAGCGAGGCCCACAAGCACGCCCACAAGATGTTCCTGCAGAAGGTGACGGAGCTCAAGGCGCAGTTCGACGCCGGCGGCGACCCGGCGCAGGAGGTCATGGTCTTCCTCATCGACTGGCTGAAGAACCATATCCTCGGCACCGACCGCAAGTATATCCCCTACGTGCTGGGCTCCAACGGCCAGATGCGCATGGCCGGCTGAAGGCCGGGCAAGAGAAAGAGAACATGACGCGCGGCTTCAGGCCCGCGCGGAAAACAGGCTCCGGGCGGGGATTAATCCCCGCCCGGCTTTTTGTCGTCCGGCATGTGAAACGGTGGCGGTCAGGGAGATGGGTTGAACCTGAGCCGTATCAGTTCCGGCGCAGTCCAACGCCGCGCCCGCGCCGGGCTTTTCATCGTCCTCGTCCGGCTTCTCCACACCCCGTCTTGCCGCTTCGTGTGGCTTCCTGTAAGGCTCTGGCGGCAGCCCAATCTTGCAGGACACAAGGCCCATGACCACCCACACCGACCGCATTCTCATTATCGACTTCGGCTCGCAGGTCACGCAGCTGATCGCCCGGCGCGTCCGCGAGGCGGGGGTCTATTCGGAGATCGTGCCTTTTCAGAACGCGGAGGATGCGCTGGACTGGCCGGGGCTGAAGGGGATCATCCTCTCCGGCGGCCCGGCCTCCGTCACCTGGGAGGAAAGCCCCCGCGCGCCCGCGCGCGTGTTCGAAATGGGCCTGCCGGTGCTCGGCATCTGCTATGGCCAGCAGACCATGGTGGAGCAGCTGGGCGGCGCGGTGGAGACTTCCGATCATCAGGAATTCGGCCGCGCCTTTCTGGAAGTCGTGGCTGACAGCGCCCTTTTCGCCGGCGTGTGGAACAAGGGCGAAAAACATCAGGTCTGGATGAGCCACGGTGATCGCGTAACGGCCCTGCCGGAGGGCTTCTCCGTCATCGGCGTCTCCGATGGCGCGCCCTTTGCGGCCATCGCCGATGAGGAGCGCCGCTTCTATGGCGTGCAGTTCCACCCGGAGGTGGTGCACACCCCCGACGGCCACAGGCTGCTGGCCCATTTCGCCCGCGATATCTGCGGCTGCGCAGGCGACTGGTCGATGAAATCCTTCAAGGAGGAGATGATCGCCGATGTGCGCCATCAGGTGAAGGATGGCAAGGTGATCTGCGGTCTCTCCGGCGGCGTCGATTCCTCCGTCGTCGCCGTGCTGCTGCACGAGGCCATAGGCGATCAACTCACCTGCGTTTTCGTCGATACCGGCCTGATGCGCGCTGGCGAGGCCGAGGAGGTCGTCGGCCTGTTCCGCGACGCCTACAATATCCCGCTGGTGCATGTGGACGCATCGGATGAGTTCATCGGCCTGCTGGAGGGCGAAAGCGATCCGGAGACCAAGCGCAAGATCATCGGCAAGACCTTCATCGACATCTTCGAGCGCGAGGCGAAGAAGATTGGCGGGGCGAAATTCCTCGCCCAGGGCACGCTCTATCCGGATGTCATCGAGAGCGTCTCCTTCACCGGCGGGCCGAGCGTGACCATCAAGAGCCACCACAACGTCGGCGGCCTGCCCGAGCGCATGAACATGGAGCTGGTGGAGCCCCTGCGCGAGCTGTTCAAGGACGAGGTGCGCGCCCTGGGCCGCGAGCTGGGCCTGCCGGAGCATTTCGTCGGCCGCCATCCCTTCCCCGGCCCGGGCCTGGCCATCCGCCTGCCCGGCGGCGTCACCCGCGAAAAGCTGGAGATCCTGCGCAAGGCGGATGCCATCTATCTGGAGGAAATCCGCAAGGCCGGCCTCTATGACGCCATCTGGCAGGCATTCGCCGTGCTGCTGCCGGTGCAGACGGTGGGCGTCATGGGCGATTCCCGCACCTATGATTATGTCTGCGCCCTGCGCGCCGTCACCTCCGTGGACGGCATGACCGCCGACTGGTTCCCCTTCGATCACGACTTCCTCGCCGCCGTCTCCACCCGCATCATCAACGAGGT